>MEHG01000184.1 GCA_001940705.1 Candidatus Thorarchaeota archaeon AB_25 | reverse complement strand
GTCTTAGACAAGTGGACAGAGAAAGAATTGATATTTCATCGAAAGAATAGGAGAATTATAGTCATAATCAAAGTGTTGATGGGGTGAAATGATGGCAGTTGTGGCAATTGTGCAAAATGATAGCATCAGAACCGCAGTAGAGGATTCAATTCGATTACTTGGCGGGATTGAGAGTTTTGTACAACCACAGGACAAGGTGGTAATTAAACCAAACTTGGTCTTTGGTTTACCTCCATTTACAGGCTTCACAACAGACCCACCGATTGTCCAAGCCATTGTAGAAATGTGCCAGAGTGTTGGTCTCGTAGAATTGATTATCGCCGAGGGTTCAGGTGGTATTGACACAAAGCTAGCCTTTCGGATTAGCGGATACACTGAGTTAGCAGAGAGATATGGCATGAAATTAGTAGATTTGAATGAAAGCCCGACAACAAATGTGGCGGTCCCAGGTGGTCTGTCGGTCGAAGAGTTACAGGTTCCGAGAGTCATTCATGATTGCGACGTGTTGATCAATGTGCCAAAGCTGAAGTTGTATAGACGGGTTCCGGGACGAGGTGAATGGGCGAGCTTGGCTGTCAAGAATCTTATGGGTGCCCTCCCTGGAAAAGGCGAATACTCGCACGACCGTCCTCCTGGGTTCTCAGTTCAGCTTTCTCGTGAATTCTTAGCTGCGGAAGGCAAGTATTTCCATTCTGAATATAGACAATGGTGGAGCCCTAGTGGTGAAAAGAAGCGAATTCACAAAAATCTAGCCCAAGGTTTGGCAGATGTCAACATGGCGATTAAGCCAGACCTCAACGTTATTGATGCCGTTATTGTAAGCAATGACGTCGATATGACAGATACGACAGGCATGGACCCCTTGGAACTAAACACAATCCTTGCTAGCCGGGATCTCCTTGCCCTAGATTGTATCGCAGCAAGAATTGCCGGACTGGATCCTTTCAACATATCATATCTTAAGCACGCAATAGAAAGAGGATTAGGCGAATCAGACTATAACAAAATTGAGATACGTGGAACTCCACTGGATGAAATAATCAAAACTTGGGAAACAGAATTAGCTGGTCGCGGTTTGTCCAACACGTAGTGACCAAAAATAGTAGTAGGGGGTATTTCACCCCCTAGTCTGAAATTGTATCAGACTTTCACTCCTTCTCGTATTTGAAGCTCAGTGAAACTCGGACACGGTAGGCCACAACCTTACCGTCTTCGATTTTCACATCTAGATCTTTGACTTCACCAATGCGAAGATCCCGAAGGCTTTTAGCTGCTTTAGCAACAACGCTGTTGACAGCATCTTCCCAGCTTTTCGGGCTGGTCCCAACTAGGTCGATTATTTTGTAGATACTTTCTTCCATTTGATATTATCCTCCTTCATTATGGGAGTGATACCAAAGTGTATTCCTTGAACAAAAGGATTACCTAGCATTTTTTTCTCTAAATTCAAATCTATAGAAAATGAGTGTGATCCTGCTTTGTCCCTACTTTCTTCCGAAAAAGTACATCACTGAGGCTGCAGATGATCCTTCAGTGATAACCCTCTCTTTGAGTGAATCTGCTTCTTTCTTTAGTTCATTATAAGACGAATGCTCACGTACTCGGTCCAAGTCATCATCGATTTGTTTGAGTACAAGGTCAATATTGTCAGACCTCTTTGGATATTGACATTCTTTGGCATCTTTACAGAACAAGCATTTCACGGACCACGAGGATTCAAAAACCTCCACGTCGCTCAGCCCAACCTTGTTGATTAAATCTTTCATTTTCTGACGAGTTAGACTTTTGAAATGAGGGATTCCTAAGAGAGAATCAATCTTCACATTCAGATGAGCTACATCCCTGTCCACCTGTTGGGCAGGGGTTTGTTCTCCATCAGAGTACATCTCTTGGATGATGAAATAGCCACCAGGTTTCAATACACGATACATCTCAGCTAGCACAGTGTCAATATTCTCAAAGTGATGGAGAGAGTATGAACTACATACCGTGTCGAATTGATTCTCTTGGAAAGTCATCGCTTCAGCATTCATCTGTATGAAATTAGTGGTAACATCTTTGATTTCCTCTCTTGCTTTTTCCAACTCGTCACCTGAGATGTCGATTCCTGTAAATGAATTATAGTCCTTTAGAGTCTTCATCAAGACTTTGATGAAGTCACCATCTTCTGTACCGACATCCAGAACGTCACCTCCAGAGATGGTTCCGAGTTTCTTTCTGACTTTGATTGCACCAGATTCTCTGAGGTCGTCAGGTAAGTCTGCAAGCAACTCAAGATTCTCCAAATGAGTCACTTGTTACGGAGCAGTATGTTGTAGAAGTTCTTGGAGTATCTTTGGCACCATCTCAGTTGGAAAGCTGTGTCCCATCCCTTCGATGATGACCAGCTTTGCATTGGGTATGCTCTTTGCTGTGTCCTTTCCTCCCGCAACTGGAACCAGCGGGTCTGTGTCTCCATGAATAACAAGGGTTGGAATCTTCACATTCCTTAATGCTTCATTTCGACTCCCAGAACCAAGAATGGCACCCAACTGCCTCGCAAATCCTGTAGGATTATAGCATCTGTCATACGAACGTTCTGCATAGTTGCGAACATACTCTTCATTCAGTGGATACGTTGGACCATGTAGTACTTTCGCAGCTTTCAGTTGGGAGGTGACGTAGTCATTCCGATTTGATACAGGAGGTGCAATTAGAACTTCCATCGCCTCAGGTGTTGATTGTGGCAAATCAGGATTGCCCGTCGAAGACATAATTGATGTCAGGGTCCGCACTCGATTTGGATAATGAATGGCCATGGTCTGAGCAATCATGCCACCCATTGATACACCCACAATATCAGCTGCTTTGATTCCAAGTGAATCAAGTAGACCTACAGCATCATCTGCCATATCTTTCAATGAGTAGGGTACTTCGACCTTCTGTCCTTGCAAAAGCGCCATAGAATCAGGAACACCGGCCTCATCAAACTTTGTTGATAATCCCACGTCACGATTATCAAAGCGAATCACCCAACGACCTTGTGCCGCGATTGCCTGACAAAATGCATCGTCCCACCGGATCATTTGGGCACCGAGTCCCATGATGAGTAGCATGGGTGGGGATGATGGGTTTCCGAATGTGTCATAGGTAAGCTCTACGTCACCCGCCTTGGCTGTTTTTTCTCCACTATATGGTATCTCTGTCATAATTCATAGCCTCCTATTAACCTAGGGAATAATTGGTTCATCATACCCTATCTATCTTTCCAATAACAAGAGCGTTGATGCATACGAAGGTTTTATACTCATACTTGTTATTGTTTAGTATTGAACCACCTCAAAGCAAAGGAGTCTGACCCTTGTGGAGTTGGACTATTATGAAAGGAAATTGGAGCGATTATTTCCTGATCATTGGGTTTGTTCTAGCCATCTTATTATGCTCCATCCCTTTCAAACAAGTAGTTGAAGTGGAAAAGGTTAAAGAATACACTTCGACAGATAATTATCATATTGAGGTTGGCTTTGGCGGTCCCAGCGTCACATGGGTTACTGTGATGTGTAACAGGACTGCCGAGATACGGTTTCTTTATCTGGAAGGGGTATGGATCTCGACACATAGTGTTCTCCTAGCTTCGTTTAGATCGAAAGCTGCAAGTTACGACTTCAAATCAGAACATTCAATCAATTTTGTTGAAGTCTTATCAGACGGACCAATTCTGGTTCGTGTAGTTTACACATGTCTAGTCGAAACTGATGTAAGTTACTTCAGTACAATCCTTTATTCACTCGGACGACATAAGTAAAATGCACTATCCATCAAAAGCCATAGAGCCTAGTTTTATCTTACAGGTATATGTAATGATGTGGATAGTTGGAAATGGAAGGATACGTCTATTACGGGTCTGTTGTTTATTGCTCACTTGTGTATATTTTGAAACCCCAGTAGATTAGAATCAAGCCGACAATCAATGCAATTACGATGATGACATAATTAAAAAGCAGGAGTGTCATTCCGGTCGAAATAATCCAATATGATATCGAAAACCGACAATTATTCTAAGAGAAAAACAAATCAACTGAGAGGATTAGTTGGTGTTCATTTCTTCTTCGTCTTGTTTGGTTCCTTCACACGTGAAGCAACATCGACACCATCATTCTCAGCTATTCTAAGGAGTAGTGGAATGAGCGAAAGGTCAATGGACACAAGATAGGCCAATTTCTTGTGTGTGTATGTTCTTGCACCACTGGAGAGCAATTCCCAAAGTCGTCTGTATGAGAATTTCAGTTTATGATAATCGTTCTTCAGCATGCTGAATCCATTCGAACTGTTCAGTGCACTTTTGATTATTCGTTCAAAGTAAGATGTGTCGATGGCTAAACCCTCAGATATGAAGGTTCCATACTGGAGATCATAGATCGTGGGTCTCATTCCTGTGACGTAGTCGAGATCATCAAAGGTAATCACAAATGATGCAGGTTTTTCATCGATGAATAGAGAGTCAATCTGGTCCTTCACAACTCTGCCAATGCTTTTGTTTTTGTGAATGAGATACAATGAGTTTCCTGCAATGAGTTGAGCAGATATATGTGCAAACGATTTGATTGCCTGCTCTTGTTTCTCACCAAACGAACTGACTATGCTGTTTAAGTCAATGATGTCTTCTTTGACCGTTGTGGTTTGTTCGCCTTCTAATGATGAACCCTCCTCGGCTTGTACCAAGGAAGGATATTCAACTCCTCGTGCCTTGAGGTTCATATCTAGATACACGAGTATTGCATGCTGAGGTGTTCCATGTATTGATATGACTGAGATGAGTCCAGTTTTTGCTTTCTCTATGTCGTCCTCTGTAATCTCTAGAGG
>MEHG01000183.1 GCA_001940705.1 Candidatus Thorarchaeota archaeon AB_25 | reverse complement strand
TCACTCTTGTTTCCAGCTACTGCATGAGCCCGAGCAAGAGCTTCGTAGATAAACGGTAAGTCCCAATCCTTCCAATTTTCATCAGTCTTCTCCGCTTCCTTCGCAAGCTCAAGACCTCTGTTCGCATGGAATAGTGCTGGTTCGCTCCTTTTCATATGGGCATAAATTCTCGCCAGCATGTATTCTGCTCTGACTGCATTGACTATAGTTCCAACTTTACTCCAGTGATATCTTGCTGTATGTGCCATGTGCATTGCTTCTTCAAGCTCTGCTTCAGTTGGATTGTCTTTGTCTAGAGCTGGCCAAATTCCGTTGTTGGACTGCACTGCTATTTTCTTGTGGAATTCGTTCAGTGTCATCTTTTCGTCATCGGACATCTGATTCATCTCCTAACTTAATATCAAATAGAGTGTGAAACTAATATTTAACTATTGTTATCAAATTACGTGGATAAACAGCTAGTCACATAATGTGACCCTAATTTGTGGCCCTGCTTTATATACCAGAAATGATTGTCATTAGCTAGAAAGACACAACGCAAACGGCTTAAGGAGGATATTTCCCGAAGAGGCTATAGCGTTGGATTTGGGTTTGATATAATGAAACCGATTGATGAAGATGTTACTCCCCCTCCCGAAGACATACCTGAGGATGTTGAGGCTGTGGAGGCTGAAATAGAAGAAGAGATTAAACCTAGGCGACGAAGAAGAAGCAGACGAAGAAGATCAAAGCTTCAGGAATATAGTTCCATTGGAAGTATGATTGCATGGATGAGCTTTCTTGTGATTTGGTTGTTCTTCTTTGCAAGTGGCTATGGGATCTTTGAGAACATAGCGGTCGTACTTGTAGCTCTTCTTATTGTGTTTGCACTCAATGCCGTTACGTGGATTCCACTTGACAAAGGATGGAAAGCTCGAACAAGCGCAATTAGTGCAGTTGTCTGGTTTATCTTTCTGATCCTCTGGATAGTCTTCTTTGCTGGCGGCTTTGGATTTTACGAGAACATTGGAATTGGACTTGCTTCTCTAATGATCATTGGTGCAGTGAACGTGCTTCTCTGGGTTCCATCTGCTGGAGAGGAAGGAGGCGCTCGAATCAGTGCACTTGGCGGTATTGGATGGCTGACATTCATTGTGCTATGGCTTCCGTTTGCTAATAACGTTGACATCATTTTCCCGATTTTTCCCTATAAGAATGTTGCAATAATCTTGGCTTCATTTTTGTTGATGTTGTTGGTAGTGATAGCACCTTGGGGTTCAGGGATTAGTATCAGCATTGATGAAGAGCCCGGAGTCGCTCCTCGATTGAAAGGAACAATGGGAGGATTTGTTCTATGGCTTGTTTTTATTGTGATTTGGATGTGGTTCTTTGCCGGGAATCCGCCTTTTCTTGATAATCAGAATGTAGCAGTAATCCTTCTGTCGTTTGCCATTTTATGTGCGATAATGTTGGGAATGTGGCTACCTTGGTCGCGCCGCAGAGGTGAAGGTCCCGAGAACTGGTGGGCAATTGGATTAGCATTTATCTGGGTCTTGGTACTGGCTTTATGGTTCTGGTTCTTTGCAGATAATTTCCTTGCCCCTCAGAACTTCGCAGTGTTCTTAGTTACCTTATTGATCATGGCTGCGATAAGTGGTTTTGGTCAATGGAAGAAGTACCGTGACTTTGAATCCATGGACTGGGATGACTGAGAATACAATCTAAATGTTAGGAATGGCAGGTAAAGCCTGCCTTCCTTTTCTTTTTGTCAGTAAGCTAGCCATCCGCCGTCAACAGCTAATGTGTGACCTGTGATATATCTGGCATCATCACTGGCCAGGAAACAAGCCGCACCCCGGATCCACTCGTTCTCTGCGAACATTGGAAGAGCTGTTCGTGGTCTGATATATTTATCACTGAGTTTCTTATCCTCCATGGCACCAATTGACATCGCCGTTGGGAAGAAGCCAGGTGCTATAGCATTCACGCGAATGTTGTACTTGCCAAGTTCAACAGCTAAGGCTTTGGTCATCGTGACCAATCCGCCTTTTGTAGCATAGTAGCTCACTTCAGTGAATTCAGTAGCTCCGAATCCGAATGTTGAGGTGATGTTGATAATCGATCCTGATTTCTTAGGAATCATTACTTTCGCAACTTCTCGACTGCTAACAAATGAGGAAGTTAGGTTTACATTCATCACAAGATTCCAATCTTCCAATGTCTGTTCAATCAATGGTTTAACAACATACGTCCCTGCATTATTCACCAGTACATCCACTGTTCCTAATTCCTTCACAGTAGTGTCGACTAGATTGATGACGTCTGATTCAACAGCAACATCTGTTTTGATGGGAAGTGCCTTGACACCATATTTGTTGGAAACATCATTTGCAATCTTCTTCAGGAGGTCTTCTCTCCTAGCTCCTAGAACCACATGTGCCCCTGAGTCTGCAAACGCATGAGCGAATTGTTCACCAAGTCCAGCCGAGGCACCCGTGATTATCACTACTTTACCTTCTAGATTGTATTTCACCATTGAGGACACCTGTAACAAACTCTTTAATTAGATAGCAGATGCAAACTCCCTATTAAGTATCAACTTCTTGGGAAGTATATAAATCAGAAGTGTCCTCTGATGCTAGTTTTCCAGTCGATTTTTCCGAATCTGGTAGAGTCTGAAGAGACCTATCGGTACAACAACGATCAACCAGATGACAATATCACCGATTGTTGACATGAGGACACTAGTTCCCAAAGGATCTAACCACATTTGACCCAGTCTCATCATCCTAACTAACGGGAACACAAGAATGACTCCAAAGATTCTCTTAAGCTGAACTGAATCAACTCTAGTTGCAAATCTTGAGCCAAACTGTGCACCAACAAGCATTCCAACGCCAAGTGCGATTGCATAGTATGGGTTGATATAACCCTGTATATAATTCATGGCTGTTCCAGCGGAAGCCGTAAACATCATGGTGAACATCGAAGTAGCAACAGCAGCATGCATTGGCAAGCCCATCAAGACTGCGAGTACAGGGACAACAACAGCACCACCGCCAATCCCAAGCAACCCGGCTGAAACTCCACCGATGAACCCTCCAAAGAGTGAGATTGCTAGTTTCTTATCAGTCAAGTCTGACATACTATACCTCGCAAGTTCTGATGCAATATCTCCCTTCTCACGTCTGACTGCAAAAAGCATCCTAATTGCTACAGGCATCAGTGCGAGTCCAAAGATGAGGCGCAATACGTAGGGGCTTTGGATCATTGTTCGCAAAGTAACACCGATTAAAGACCCCGGAACTGTAGTAATGGCAAGAAAGAGACCTACCTTTGGAATAATCGGTCGTGGATCTTGTCGCCAATATGCAATGCTGCTTGCTACTGCGAGAAATAGAGCTGCAACAAGAGCGGTTGCAGGAGCAAACTGTTCACTCAATAAGAAGACAATCATCAGAAGTGGAGTGTTGAATATTCCACCTCCAATGCCTACCATTGACGAAATCGTACCAACACCTATGGCGTATATTGCTATGAGGACTGCATCCATTAGCATTTCTTGCATTACTAGTCCTTCCGTTAGCGGCTCCGCATTCAGACCACTACTTAAGGAGTGTCATCCAGTCAACAATACTTACTAGGATGGTGTTTCGCGTCGTGAGATACAGTATAGCCCACTGATAGTTATGAGCAATCCAATCAGCATTAGCAATGCTGCAAAGTTTTGTACAACCATATCACCAGCAAATGCATTTACTATCACTCCACCAATAAAGACGATGACTCCAATTATTATTGTGACTCTTCCTGGACGTGTATTGAAGGTCATGAAGCTGGGAGGTGCGTCATCTCTCTCGATTGATGGTGCTTCGGACAGCTTTACATCACTCTTGAAGAAGCGTTGTCCATCCTCTGCCAAAGTGCCCTTCAATTCTCCTGTTTCGAGCAGTTTGCTAATGAGCTCGATAACCTCATCTGATGACAGAGATAATTCTTCGACAATGGTTTGGATGGCGCTGACATTCTCATCCATTATAAGATGGATTAATTCATCCTTCTTCTCAAGCATGTCTTATTCACATCACACTAGGCAGGCAATACGTGAGTCCATATGTCTTTTCCCTTGAAAGCGACTGCTTAGCGCTCCTTAGGACATCTACGATCTCACGACTTAGTTGCGTGAAAGATTACTTCTCCAAGACTTGTTTCAAACAAACCAGAATTCGGAAAGTAATGTCCGATGACCCGACTGACTTGGTTGCCTTCTACGATGCCTAGTTCGGGGAAGAGTTCGCTGGAGGTTATTCTGATGAATTCTCCAAGTGTTGGTTTCTCGGGTTCATTGAAGAACGCAAAAGGTGCGAGGATTCTGAGTTGTCCTTTTCTTGTCAGTACTCTTTTGCATTCTCCTATGACACTAGGAAGCTTGTCCAATTCTGGTACTCCATGTAGGTAGATTTCTGAGAACGTTTTGCTTTCAACCGATAAGTGACTTATGTCATCCCCCACAACATCATAAGAGATACCAGTTTTTTTCAGAATCAGATCCGACCCGACAATCGAGATACTGGTTTCGTTAGATGTTTGGAGGAGTTCACGAACTATCTCTAGATCATTAGTCTTCATGTGTGGGAACGCCGCATAGAGAATCCTACCCTTAACTTTTCGTTGATGATTCTCTTCTGAGAAAGAGTAAAGCTTCTGAGGATTTGTCTGTCTATAAGAATCATAGAAATGCAAAATGGTCTCAATGCTGTTCTTGAGAGTTTCCCTGAGATGAGTTTCTGCCTCAGGTCCAATTTCGTACATTCTCCTGTAGGGTCCTAATGGTCCGGGTTGGAGTGCACTAACAACCAGACCCTCTGTTTCCATTGATTTCATCA
>MEHG01000182.1 GCA_001940705.1 Candidatus Thorarchaeota archaeon AB_25 | reverse complement strand
CACCCTGCATCAACCTCAAAGACCTGAAAATCCCACCCTTCATCCAGCAGCTCCATACGAAACTGAATGGTAGACCGGGCGAGATTCGAATATCTAGCAATCTAATTAGGACGTGCAAAAGTTCCTACTTCTATTACTGATAATCCTATCATAAAACCAAACTGTATTGCTATTGCCATGGAATCGATGTACATAGATGGCATAAACATGAACAAGAGAAAAACAAAATCAGCTAAAACTATGATAAATGTCAAAATATAGAGTGATGGCAAAAAGTCTTTGCGATTTTTGTAGATTTGTACAGCACAGTATATTTCTGCAACTGCAATTGTAACTATCATGCTTATTATTGAACCAATAATCGAGAAAGTGCAAATGGTTGAAATAGAGCATTAAGATGTTTGGTTATCAACCCGTTAGCCGCCAAGGAGAGTGTACCAATGTACAGAGAAGAGAGTCTGACTGCAAAGAGGGCGAGAGCTATCATTATTGCTGCCTTTCCGGAGTTCCGCGGCGCACGTATGGAGCTGCTGGATGAAGGGTGGGATTTTCAGGTCTTTGAGGTTGATGCAGGGTGGTTGTTTCGCTTCCCAAAGCGTGAAGCCAGCGTAGCCAAGCTGAACATGGAACGCAAACTTCTTTCCGGTCTTGGGGAGTGGGTGTCACTGCCAGTTCCCAGCTACGAGTACTTCTTTGAATCTCATGAAAGCTCAATTCGGCCATTTGCCGGATACAGGAAACTGCCAGGTACTGGTGGTGATACCTCGAAGATGGTTGATCGGCATCGAGTTGCACAGCAGCTAGGAGTATTCCTCACAAGACTACACACTTATCCTGTTGACAAAGCCAGAGAAGCGAGCGTACCGGAAGCACGTGACCTGGTTGCGCACTGGCGGGACAAGTCCCACGAACAGATGAGAAGGCTGAATGGTCTAAACGTGAATCTTGGTCTCTTGCGTCGCTACCTTGAGAACGATACGCCTGTGTCATTCCAAGGGTCGCCGAGTCTAGTCCACAATGACCTGTGGGCAGAGCATATTCTAATTGACACTTGTTCGGGAGGGGTGAGTGGGGTCATTGATTGGGGCGACGCTGTTATTGGTGACCCCGCGATAGATTTTGCCTGCCTGTACACCTGGTATGGGAAGAGTTGGCTGGAAAACGTTCTGGCGCATTACCGCGGAAAGTTGGACGCGGAGGTGATTTCCCGGTCACGCTATCTGGCGACGTGCGTGGCCATTCATTGCATCACGCTTGGTCGAGACTTGGGTCGCGCCCAATGGGTCGAGGCTGGGTATGCGGCTTTGGAGTACGTTCTTGCCACCTGAAGCGAGGTGGATTGGTAATCCTGCCCATTGTTGCAGACCCTTGCAAAAGGATGAAATGACTTGTCAGAAAAGGATGGCGGCTAACAAAGCGTGTAGCCGACAAGTGGGATTCTGTGCGATTTATGAGCATTTTTCACGCCTCAGCGGAATCCTTCATTTTGTTCGATCTTGCTTTTCTTCTGATGGTCGTTGTAGAGTTATATTCATACATCGCAGGTGTAGCGAATGTCATGATTCTGACCATCGTCGCACTTCATGTACTCTTTGTGCTTCTCCACACGTATCTATTCATTGAAAACCGCTAAACCCAAAGACAGATGAAATGGGAAGTGGTGGACCGGGCGAGATTCGAAGAAAAGAAAAAGAGGCCCCTAAAAGCGGGGCCATGATATTTTGACTTGAGCTATCGAGTCTAGGGCGAACTGCAGCTGACAAGTTCGAACGCGCTATAATAGGGTCCTTCGACTCCCCACGGGTATATGGTAGTAGTCAAAATCTGATGAGGGCCAATACCGATAAGTTCTGCCAGCTCACCGGGCTTGAATGTCGCACACTCCATTCTTCTGTACCACCAGATTACTTCGCCACTAGGGCCGCGTTGAGCGTGAATGGGTCCCAACGTAATCTTCGCTATTGATTCCAGAGGCACCCCATCAATGACATGTTCAATTTTGATCAAATCAAACAATTCACGCGCTTCATCAGTATTCTCAAAATGATACCCTGAGAATTGGATGACAATCCCTCCAACAACAAATGCGTCTTCAGCACAAAATTGTCTGATAGGTCGCTGCCAGATTGACACACCCCAACAACTGCCGTACCAAATATCTGAAGTGTACCACGCAGGACTTACGAAAGGTGCATTGTCATCAGCATTAGATTTCGCATTTCTGGTGTTTATTGTCCAACTCTTCACACTCCCGTATGTGGTACCTGCGGCCTCAATTGGAGGCTGCTCAGGAAATATGACATCTTTATCCCAGACGTTGACTGTGAAACCGATTCCGTCGGGGTACGAGCCATAGTCCTCATAGCCATAGACATTAATGAAGTACCAGCCTTCCTCAGGGACTATGAAGTATCCCTCCTCGTGGCCGCCTCCTTCATACCAGTTGTCGTCAACCCAGACGAGAAATTCTTGCAAATACCAAGGTTTAGTGGAATCATAAAAGCGAAATGCACGCATAACGAAATCGCAATCTTCTGAATCAGGTACTAACTCAACCTTGATCTCAAGTCCTTCCTCTAGATAAAAAAGGTCAGTACTAGTGAATCCTCCCATATACGCTATACCATAGAGCGTTTCAAGAGGTTCGTCCACGGCGCTGACTACTGGTGTCATTGCTGCTCCGGCAATGAAGAGACATAGCACTGTTGCTATGGCGAATATTCTTACTTTTCTTCCTTTCATTCTCTCCTAACCAAAACGCCTCTGTGTTCTTTTAAGAAATAGGCGTTTCCTTGCCTATTCTGTCCTCCCTCAATCTATGATAATCGTCTTCAAGAACAAGGCCGTATTGAATGGAAAGACCCTGACAGGTCAAACCATATCTATGAATATTGATGGAACCACAGAATCGTTTTCGTAATTATGAGTCAGTCCACACCTTTGACTTAAGACTTCCATTAGTGAGCGAGTGCACTAAAGACACTATAGAGGTGTGATAAAGCGCTCATAATTCCGGATGGAATGATTTACGCCTTGAAAGACAGAAGTGAGAAAGAGTGGTGGACCGGGCGAGATTCGATTCGTTTAAGTCCAAGCAAAGGAATCCAGATGATTGATTAGTGCAGAGTTGGAACGCAGATGAAGACATACATCATCCTACCAAATATCAAGCGAAGTCCGATTCCTGAAGAGTTTCAGGATGATGACGTTAGGTCTGCGGAGTTTCTTCCGGAGTATTTCATAGAACATTTCACACAACCAGGTGATACTGTCTTCGATCCATTTGCTGGATTTGGTACAACACTCCTTGTTGCTGAAAGAATGAAGCGGATTCCATTCGGTATTGAAGCCGATGAACGACGGTATGAGTATACTCGTTCAAAGCTGGCAATGAAGGACAACATCATCCTTGGGGACTCTCGTCAACTGGACACATTTCCTCTACCTGCTATAGACTTTGTATTCACTTCACCCATCTTCATGGGGAGCGATGAAACTAAGAATCCTCTATCAGGCTTCAAAGAGGATGGGACATATCAGGTGTATCTTGACCAGATTCAGGATATATTTCGAAAGTTGAGTGAGTTTCTAAACCCAGGAGCTAAGGTGGTTGTTGAAGTCTTCAACCTTGCTCCAAAAGGTACACGACCGATGACCCTCTTGGCTTGGGATATGACTTATGCAATATCTAAGGCTCTTAGATTTGAGCGAGAAATCATTGCATGCTGGCAGGAAGTGGATGAAGAAGACACTGGTGAAACCCCAATGGATGTTGGGTATGACCACCACTACTGTCTTGTCTTTGTTAAAGAATGAGATGGTGGACCGGACGAGATTCGGGTCCAACTAGAAAACCATTGTTGCGACAATATAAATTCACTCAATTCTAGTGAACGATGGCGAGATTTTTTAGACGTCGCCTAGCTCCTTCTTTTCAGCAAAACAGCCGCTCCAACAAGGAGAAGAACTCCTCCTGCTCCAGCTGTAATCATGATTGCAGTCCATGGTAGAGAATCCTGAACAGCATTGATTCTTATGATTGAGTCCGTTTCGATTCCTTCTATCCTTGCCTCGTGCTCATCCCTAAGGTAATGTAGAAGCATGCCATCTGCTTTGCTCCACCAAACCTCAACAAGCAAGCTCCAGTCAGTAATCGAAGCTGTGTATCGATAGCCAATCCGTTGGTGTCCGTTTATCACCTCTGTTGTGTAGTCAGAGGCATAGAACGACATTAGATCGCTAAATAGAGAAGCAATCAGTGTCCAGTTACCCACTGGTAGCAACACCGGTAGTGGGAATCTCCAGACATACTGGCCCATTTCTGTCCCATTTTCCCAATAGCCAACTCTTTCGATTTGAGGAATGTCAACACTCTCACCGTACGACTCAATGGCAGTTATATTGTCTGGAATCTGAGGATTTTCAGTCACCTCAAGTGTCACTCTTTCGTTGTAGTATATGTACGAAAACACAGTTGAGCTCCGTTCATGGAAGAAGTTGAATTCTCGCCTCTCTCCCACAGGAACCCCCCAGGATAGCCCCTGGTTCTCTGCAGACACAAAGTAAGGTGTCACTAGAAGAAAGGTAATGAGTAGGATATAGCCTATCGCCTTGAATCTAAAAGATTGGATACGAATCTCTTAACCCTCCAATGAATGACTTGATCTTCTACTCATCATTGCTCTGAAGAAAGATAAACTCAAGGACGCTCAGAACAACTGCTTGAGATGCGGATAATTGATACTTTGAATCAGAAGAAATGGTGGACCGGACGAGATTCGAACTCGTGCCCTCTTCCATTTTGGAAGTCAGGGTATTCCTTGACAGCTGCCAAGGAAGCGATCTAATTCCCAATGCCTTCGAAAAGAAGACATAACCGGGCTGATCTACCGGCCCATGTGCTGGTTGGCAAAACCAGATAGAACGGTTAAAAGAATTGTGGAGTGA
>MEHG01000181.1 GCA_001940705.1 Candidatus Thorarchaeota archaeon AB_25 | reverse complement strand
GAATCAAATTGAATATAGTAAATCTGCTACAGGGTGCTGGTGTGGAGAAAGAAGAAGTCGTCCGTGAACGAATCCTACAACAAATCCTAGAGATTCGGAATAACGACACAAAACCTGAGAGGTTGAGGGAACTCCTCGCTGCTTGGGAGCGAGACTATGGTCCTGACTACAATGAGATTGCAGGTGAGATCCTGGCAGAACACCTCACAAGAAATGCAAAAGCTTGGGTTAAGGAGCATAATCTCTCAACCGCTGCTGATATCATTCGGGATATGTGGGAAGGATGGACCGACGGTGAGTTCACAATTGAGAAGACTGGACACGGTTACCAGATCCGCTGTACGAAGTGTCCTCATGCAGATGCCTACCTCGCTATAGGTAGGAAGGACTATGGCCTTCTCTTCAAGTGTGATGAGGATTTTGCCATCTACAAGGCATATCCTGATGTGGTCTTTCGAAGGACAAAGACTCTGATGGAGGGCGACGACTGCTGTGACCACTTCTTCTCAGATAAAGAGAAGTGAATGATTTCGTTTGTCCGAAGATCTCACGAACCATGACGATTTCAATGACTGCAAGTAGAATTGAGAAACCTTCTGAGGAATCTTCACCAACTACACTTGGACTGATTCAAACCATTGATTCAGAATTCAAACCATCTTACCGGATGATTTGGTTGAAACATAACCTACTAGATCTGGTAGTAGCTGGTTCTATTTTGCTAATACTTGTTATTCTAGGTCTAATCCTTTTTGTGATTCAACCCAATTTTATGGAACTTTCAGAATCTAATATTACACTTCTCTTCTCAACATTAGAAGAAATAAAGTATCAGCAATCGATTTCTGTTCGAATGCACTCTCTTTTACACATACTGAGAGTGATATTGAGAAGCCTCTTGATGGCATTTCAATTGTGGTTAGAAAGATGAGGGAATAGTAAAGAAAAACCTGCGCCAATATTTTTCCTTATATTATTACAAGTCACATATTATCATACTAACAATAGGTGGTGATTAACAATGGAATTAGATAAGAAAACAAAGGAACCAAAATACCAAGGGCTGTTTATCGCTGGAATGTGTTTTATTGGAGCAGGTTCTATCTTTGTAACCACTGGTATGATTCCCTTCATTTGCCTAGTGGGTATGGGTTTTTGTTTTATGGGGATTGGTTTCGTAAATAGGCACAAGTGGAAAAGATGAAACCAAGCGTAGTCCATTTCTGGTCTATTTTTAAGAGATAATTCATCGGAATTATCGCTACAAGTAGGGAAAAGGATAAGAAAACAGCGCCGCCATCTGCCACAGAGGGAGCAGTATTATGAGTGCAAAGATTCGTAGACAGTTCAAGGTTTGCCCTATGTCGGAAAGACCAGCATCCGGCGAACTTACTTGAAAGAGGGTTTCAAGAGAATCGGTTTTTGACAACTATGGATATTTCTTGGATCCATGTGATGTTCGGAGATTGATTATGGGACGGAAAAAGGAAAAGAAAAGAGGGTGTATGAACCCCCTTTTCGAATTTACATCTATTGTTGCTTTTCTTGGCGGTAAGGGAGGTATTCTGGACCAAAACTTTCCCGTGTCATGACGCTTAAATAGAAGATATGTAGAGCAACATCCGTTTGGAGCGTGGAAAGGAATGAGTGATAGTGATACTGTCAAATGGCCAGTAGTATGTTTGGGTTGTGGACAGGAAAAGGAACAAATGAGTGAGCACTGGTTGAGCTGGAAGGGAGGAATGAGAAACATCCAGAAGACAGGAAATGGATTCACTTGGACTGTGACAAAATTAGATGCGCGGACTCATCTCTGTGATAGTTGCAAGACCGAGTCAAAGACAATCCGGGCGAAACATGGAGGTAAGCCCTGGAGATCCTGGTTTATTCGCAGAGTTGTTGCGGTTGTTCTCATCATTGCATTCATCCTAGTGAGTCTCGTCCTAGCATTCCTGAATGAAGCACTAAGCGGACCAAATTGGGAAGAGCATGTTCTTGAAGGAATCATTGGTCTGGGCGCTCTTTTTGCAGCCATCATTGTCGGCGGTGCCTGTCTTTGCAATTCATCTGGCTTCCGCCGGATATTCCGACACCGGTTCAATCCAACCTCGCCTTTCCTACGAATGACTGGATCTGGACCTACCTTTATCCTGAGAAATCCTCGCTATGCAGACATCATTCGGACTATCAATCCAGACCTGAAGGTTGTGGTCGATGCAACATTGGGAGAAGACCCCTCGGACTATGATACTTACTATGAGATATCCTGGGATAAGCATAGAGAATTGGGTCTCGGGATTCCTATGTAGATCATTGTTGACTGATAATCAAAATAGAAACCCAAACAAGAAGAAGAAGGAAAAGGAGAGGGTTGAATACCCTCTCAGGAAATTGAATTATTTTTGCATTTGTTGCTTTTGTCTATATGGCAGATACTCAGGTCCAAAAATTTCTCGTGCCATGACCAATTTTTGTATGTGACTACCACCCTCAGCACCGACAGTGTAAGAGCGTACACCCCTGTATGAAGCCTCGAGTGGACACTCCTTGGAGTAACCGAAGGCTCCGTGCCAGGTCATGGCGCGAGTGATGACGTCCAGAGCGTCGTGAGGTGCCTTGTACTTGGCAGCAGCAGTGTACTTGGCGATATCGAGCTTGGTGTAGTTCTTGTTACCCTTACCATAGACCTCGTCCATCATCCAGGCTGCGTGATAGGTGAGATGTCTGTCCGCCTGAAGTGCCATCCAGGAATCGACTGCCTCGAATTGAATACCCTCGAAGGCTGCGAGTGGTCGGCCGAACTGCTTGCGCTGCTTGACATAATCAACACCGATGTCAAAACAGCCCTGTGCAGCTCCTAGGCAGGTTGCCGCGATAAGGACACGTGCTGCTGAGAAGCCTTCCATGGCGTGGTAGAAGCCCCTACCGTGTTCACCAATCAAGTAGTGTTTTGGAATCTCTACATTTTCGATGTTAAAGCCACCACAAGATACACCCATTCGACCCATATCCTCGAACAGGGTGGTTGTGATACCAGGATGCAGACCATCACCAGTGTTTAGTGGGAGAATGAAAGCGTCGAACGCCTTGTGATTTCCCTTGGGGTCAGACTTACCCAGTGTCCAGTAAATTCCACCATATTTTTCAGTTTCAGCGACACCGGAGATATACACCTTCTCACCATTGACGACAAAACCGTCGCCCTTTGGTTTGATTGTGGTCCCGGTTGTATTAACGAGATCAGAGCCGCCTGTTGGTTCAGTGGTTGCGATACCGAAGAACAGGTCTCCCTTTGTGACCCTCGGGAGGAACTCTGCCTTTGCCTCGGGTGTGCCGTACCTGTCAAAGATAAAGGCCCATGAGGCTTCAACAAGATACATGACTGGAAGTGCAATTGATAGGTCTGCCCTAGCAAGCTCCTCGGCGGCTATACATGCCATCACCCAGGAGAGGCCAGCGCCTCCGTACTCCTCAGAAACTGTTGGAGCCCAGAGCATTTGGTCAGCCATTTTCTTGATAAGATCACGAGGGATCTCGTGAGTTTCACCGTCATATTTTTGCCACTCGGGAGCGACGTACTTCTGAGCGAAGTCACGCACTGCCTCGCGGAACATCTTTTCTTCATCCGACTCTTCAAAATGCATTATGAACTACCTCTTGCTTGAGTCTTGCCTGCGGGCGGGAGTGGAAAGGGCCCTGCTTATAGTTCCTTCGTATGAGGCTCTCTCTGCTGTTAGAGCAGGGCTAGTAGGCGAAATAGGAACATTATCATGGATCAGGTCCTTCATGAACGACTTTCAGAGTCCAGTTTTGGGAAAGCCTCTTGAAACCACTTCCACTTGGGAGTCCTACTAATATGATTTGAGAGTCAATCGAGCTTGTATACAGAACGAGGCGGAAGTATTTCGATAAGACAGGAATCGAATAGGCAAGAAAATAACCCGCCATCATAAAGAAACCTAGGTCACTTAGGAAATGACTAGTGGGAGATCCATAGGTAATCATCTCTAGTAATGCGATTGTGTTGACTGGACATTGGGGAAACACCCACCATAAAAAAAGAACAATATACAATCCTACGCTGAGATCAGCCTCTCCCTCTTTCTTCAAGACATCAAGTTTCGTTGTTACAAAGCGAGATAGATACAGACCAATCATCGCTCCAAGGATGCACGAGGCTAAGACTACCAGTCGTGATAAGTCGGAACCCAACAGTGCTAGGATGACTTGATCGATTGGCGAAGACATCCCCCTAAGATAGTTGTATGCACCAATAAGCCAAGGCAGCGTAGTCAGAAATATAACACCCATGAAACTACAGATTACTGGGAATAACACAATGATGATGCCTGGGTGGAAGATTTTCTCCATCTCAACCGCCCTTTGCTCTGAACCATCTATACCGAGCACCCCTGCACCACTTCCCACTTGAAGGGTTTACTTAGATTCACCTTTAAGTATAGACTAAAAGCAAATCACTGTTTATAGTTCCTTCGCATGAAGCTCTAACTGCCATTGGGTCCACTATTAGTTGGCAAGTCGGTCCATATCATGGTTCATAAATTGAACTTTGCGAGATACTGACTAATGGCCTCACTGTTTGTTATTGGAAAGCCCCATCCCTTGCAGGATGTTGTGATATTTAGTCCCTCTTCCTCGTGAGTAGTATTGCCATTGTCAACATTATTAGTAGTGCAAGAACACTCAGAGGGAGAATGATGAATAACAGAGGGGTGCGAGGATCCATACCATGGAAAAGTGTTTCATAACCCACATAGAAAATAGTTGCTCCAAGCAGACAGGCTATCACGATCAGAATGCCACCAGCAAGATAAGCCCATCTGGGTGCTTGGCTCATAGAGTTCATCTTTTTCTCGGTAATCTTCTCTCTTTGCACATTTAGTCTTTTGGCCAACTCAGGTTCTACAATGGATGAGGTATATCTCTCGAAACGATTAAGAGAGTTCACGTCAATAGTTA
>MEHG01000180.1 GCA_001940705.1 Candidatus Thorarchaeota archaeon AB_25 | reverse complement strand
GTTATCTACGTATCTATCTCATTGATCCCTATGGAAATGTACGAAGACCAAGCGTTCCTGATTGGAATGGAGGACCAATCAATGACTTGTACTGGTGGAATGGTGGACACTGGGATGAAGTAGGTTATGAGGAATGGCAATTCTGGGAGCCAGAAGAAAGTACTGAACATACCGTTGAAGTTCACTATCCTATGAAGGGGAGATGGACAGCA
The DNA here is from genome assembly GCA_001940705.1 of Candidatus Thorarchaeota archaeon AB_25. Lineage (GTDB taxonomy): Archaea > Asgardarchaeota > Thorarchaeia > Thorarchaeales > Thorarchaeaceae > SMTZ1-45. The sequence goes on along the minus strand of MEHG01000180.1, from coordinate 4,817 downwards.
ATTGTCGTTCCACCTTCCTTAGATACAATAGAAGAGAGTATCAATTATCACATAACTGGAGAGATACGAGAACATTCGATCCAGAGAGTCTCTGCAGGATTATCAGCGGCAAATGGTGCAGTGATTGCATCAAAAGAACATGTACCATTATTGTATGTTACACAGGATTCTATCCCCTCAGAAACAACTGATGCTCTTACACAGCTTGGTGTTTCTGACATAATATTTGTTAACCTTAATGAAGTGAGTACTGCTGATCTCAGTGGATCAGTTACTGAGTTGACAAGCATGCAGGAAATCGTGGATTATATCGGAGAAAACCCTGATAATTTTATAACAATCACGTCCTTTGGAACAGGTGAAGGATACTATGCCCCTGCAGCAATGATTGCAGCATATCATAGCAGCCCTGTATTAAGCATTGGAGAGGCAGCTGAGTCCTATGATGTCATTGATAAGTTGGTTGTTTGGGAGGAATATTGTGGTGATTATTATCATGGCTGTCGATCTGTTGGCCATCTGCCCATGATGGATCATCCCTTTAGTTTTCGCCACATAACAATTATTAGTGCCACTATAACAATTCCCACCGCGACTGTCCCTATAATGGTGTACTGCAACAACAACCAATTGGGGCAATCCACTATAGAATCATATTGGTGAACATATTCTCGAAACAGTCTTCCTATTGAAAAGATTGCATCTCTTGCGCTATCCGAGCCTTGGTTTACAAAGGCTATCACACCATATGGGACTGTTGTATTTCCCCCATAATAGGCATAAACTTTCGCATGAAATGCCCATTGATCTCCTTCTGTGCCTCCCCACCCGCCCCATTGTATGAGTGGATCTCCTGGCGCAAGCCATGCAGTCTGCAGTGATTCCATTGTTCGCAAAGTTTCTTCTTCTAAGATACGTGTTCCATTGGAAACTCCATCATGTAAGAACACTAGTAAGAACTTAGCCAAATCGAAGATATTCGAGCGCAATCCACCACTGCCATAGTTGAGCGTGTTATAGTGGGGATAGGCCTTATTGCCAGTAGATTCTGGATCCAATTCAAACATGTAGATATTTGGTATCGCTAGCTGAGCTACATCGAACTCAGTATAATTATACCCAGTACTATGCATTCCCAAAGGATCAAAGATATTCTCTTGAAGATACTCCCAGATTGGCTGTCCCGTAGCTCGTTGTACAAGATATGCTAACACATCATATCCAAAATTGGAATAAAACCGATTTGTCCCTGGTTCGTGAGAAGTCCAAACTGCTGGCTCATATAATGAACCATTAGCTGTTAGATATTCCTCTATCCAATAGGGATAGGGCAACCATTCACTAGGATTCTCCCAGCCTAACTGTTGGAGAACATCTGCCATCACTCCATACCAGTACATGTCAGAGTCCTTACTCAATCCAGATGTGTGTTGGAGTAGCATTCTGAACGTGATTGGCGTGTCTGTATAGTTAGGATGTCTCAACGAGAATGGAAGGTAGTCATTGACATCATCGTCCAGATCGATTATGTCTCGTTCATAGAGCTGGAATATCGCTGTCGCTGTGAATGTCTTGGTCACTGAAGCTATCATGTAAATGAGATCCAGTCGCAGTTGTTCTCCGTAACCCTTTGCCCAAACTATCGAGTTGTTCCTGACTACCGCAACAGTGGTTGATGGAATATAGTGTTGTTCCATTATATCCGAAATCTGACCATCGACCTGTGGTTGAAAGGGGCAGAGACTCTTCTTCTCATAAGAAGCGGGATTGAATATGAATCCAATAACGAGTGTAAATACTAGGAGTGACTTGACTACTGTATTCAATTGGCGCAGCCTCCTAAGACGCGGTGTAAACCATGAAACATAATATTACTAATTGACTATCGATGTGCGCAAAAAGTCATCAGTGATCATTGTCCCAGCAGGAGGTGTTGTACTCTGAAAATAATCAACTATTTATCCTGCTTTCCTCTACCCGAACGGCTAACCAATTCGAGAGGGAGAGATCAATGAATAGGTTTCACGTTACCGCTTTCTTGGGAATTTGTATACTTTGTGCGGCTGGTATTCCCTTTTTACTTCCACGTACGGCCTATGTGGGGGGTGCACTCCCGGATCCACCCATATTCTCAGCAATGATTGCTTTAGCAGGCATCATTGTGCTTGTGATTGCATACATATTCAAGCTCAAACCAGTACCCGCAAATTGAAAAAATAAGAAGGAACATCTGCACTTTGTTGTGAAGACTATTCCCCTATCTACTTCAGTATATATGCGCGGAATTTGCCGACATCCTATAACTCAATCCGAACACAGTCACATCAGCTGAGCCGGTTTGGAAAACGACCTTGGTTTTTTCTGGATTTCCCACGGTTATATCGCGATCAGTTTAGATGTCAACGAATTTTTATGTCATAAAGCTCGAATTCTTCTAGTGATCTAATGAATTACCTTGTCGTCTATTACTCTCGAACAGGAAATAACAGAACCATTGCTGAATCTATTGCTAGTCAACTCTCTGCTGATATCGATGAAATAATCGACAAGAAAGGTCGTCAAGGAAGACTAAATTGGCTCCGAGCCGGTCGCGATTCAAGGGCTGGAAATCTTACAGAGATCGAATACCAGAAGAATCCACAAGACTATGACACAATTATCATTGGAGCTCCAATTTGGGCGTGGAGTCCGATTCCACCTCTTCGCACTTATCTCAAAGAAGTCGACTTGAAAGGAAAACGTGTGGCATTCTTCATCTGTTCACAGAGTGATGCCTACATTAACATGTTTCAAACTCTGGCTGAAATGACTCCTGATTCAGAGCACATTGGAAACTTTGGCATCCAAGAAAAACGATTCAAGAATGAGGACTACAGTGCAGATCTTGAAGCGTTTATCGACAAAATCAGGTAGGAAAATACCTTTTCCAAAACATGATATAGCTGAACAGTCCAAATTGCTCGAATGAATATGAAAATCCTCCCTGAAGTTCCAGATAACTTCCAGCCCACATACTTGGACCTAGTGTTGGCTACTTTGGCTGCAATCGGATTGCCATTTGCTGTACCCTCATATCGGCTCCTTCTGCAGATGCTTTGGACATCAAAGATTGGAAAAAAGAAGGCAATTTTTGGAATAGCAAGTGGTCCGGAGAATTTGCATTTTCTCAAAGAACTTCTAGAGTCAAATGAATTGCGGATCGTTATTGATAGGACCTATCCCTTAGAACAGATTGCAGAAGCTCATGCTTATGCGGATGAAGGACACAAAGTGGGTAGTGTTGCGATTTCGGTGTGCCAAGAGGAAGTGATTCAATGAGTGATTCATCTAAGAATACATGCGCTGCAAGGGAGCTAATGAATGGCATGAAGGCAAGCTGTTCGCAAGCAATCTTCGCTACGTTTGGTCCCTACATGGGCGAAAAAAGAGTTGACGTCGAAACTTGTATGAAGATCGCATCTGCCTTCAGCGGGGGAATAAATCTCACCGGTAATGTTTGTGGGGCTTTGACCGGTGCTCTAATGGCAATTGGCCTAGAATTTGGCGATGGAAACCCAATGAATCCAAAAGTAGCTGAAATCTCTACTCGATTACTTGAGGAATTCAAGGCAATAAATGGGTCAATCCTATGTCAAGACCTGATTCAATATGATGGTGCAGGCACAGAGGTGGATCTGATGAAAGCATTCGAGAACGGGGCATTCGACAAGTGTTTGAAATATGTTGAAGATGTATCGAGGTTGTTAACAACCTATATTGAATAATTTCCTTTATCTGATATTGAATGAAACAAGCAAGAATTGCCGACATCCTTAAATCCAGATTAAGGAGTGTCCTCTCAACTGAGCCGGTTTGGCGGAGAAGTTTACGCGATGGACTGCAAATCCATTCTACCTGGGTGCAAATCCCAGAGCCGGCTCCATTTTTCATTTATTCTGAATATCTTTTGCAAGACCAACAATCACTACAACTGGAATAAGCGTAACCATGACAATTGAAAGCACTCCCCTGATTGTATAGATAGCATCAACAGCAACGGGGAGGCCGAAGATCTGAATTCCAACGGTACTCCAAAACACGATTACGAATAGTATGAGAATGGATGGCCAGAACTTCACGAGAACTTTGCGTGCAGGAAGATGTTCACGCCACCAATTCAACGGTTGCTCGATTCTCGTTGCGGTTGCAGCTCCCAGGATGGTCAGGAATATTGGGGCAAAGCCACCTCCAACAAGAAAGAGTGTGACCGCGAGAAGGAGAAAGATTGTGGCACCATATTTCCTTTGAACGAAATAGAGTGACCATGTGACAACCAGGACTCCAAAGATTACTGCTAGAATTCCAGTCCAGAAGAAATTGGGAACGATAGTGAGTGCTCTCTCCGATGCCCCTGGCCAAAATCTGTAGGCATCACCAATAGCATCTATCATTATGCCGCCTGTCGGGGCATCGCCTTGCAAAATTTCAAAGATGCCATGTTCTATTCCCGCTAGTCCAATGAGAATTCCGAAAACAGAGACGATGCCTCTCGTGGCGGTAAGATTCTTGCTCTCCATGAAATTCACCAAATTGATTTATCTGTTTCATTTGATTTGAGTGTGGTAAACACCACTTCTATGAAGCGATGGTTCTCAAGCAGCGTTTTCCTTCTTCTTTTCCTCTTGCTCTGCTTTCTCTCTATGTTCTTTCAGTAGCTTGTCATACCCTTCCCTGTCATACTGATAGTCTATCTTTTGGAGTCTGTCATACAGGTACTTCATTGAATCATTGCAATTAGGTCGTTTATACACCATAGCAAACTGATCTGCAGTTGGTTG
>MEHG01000179.1 GCA_001940705.1 Candidatus Thorarchaeota archaeon AB_25 | reverse complement strand
ATTGATACGACGCCGTTGAGCAACGACAATTTACCCTGGGTTCCTTATCTGGAACTCCAGGGATTCTCTTTCTTTTCAACATCGGGTAATTTAAGAGAAGCATCCATGACATAGCTCTTAGAGGACCCGATATTGTTGTATGAGAAACTCTGTAGATTCAGTGAACGAATCGCAGGGCGTACAAGCCGAAAGCTGGATGATAAGGAGCTGGAGAGGGCTGTAAAGTTCCTGGCTCCCATGATGGATATTTCAGTTAGAGGTGTTAAAGCCGCAGCAAATCTGCTATCGGTCCTTGTACTTCTCCTCTTAGTCTTCCTACTCACCTTTCTTGAACTCAGTCTCCTCATAGTCGCACCTCTTGCAGGAATGGCCGGTGTTGTGACCTACTACATTATCGTTACATATCCTGTATCAATGATGAACAGCTACAAACTGGGTCTCTCGGAAGAGGCTGACTTAGTTTTCGAACAGTTCATTCTTGTCTTTCAATCAGGAGGTACAATCTTTGATGCTATAGAAATGGTCGCTCAATCTGACCATCCCTACCTCTCAAAGGCATTCACACAGATGATTGGACGGATAAATGAAGGAACTCCCCCTGAGACCTGCCTCATGGATTTTGCAAAAGACCAACCATCAGACGATCTGAAGAGATACTTCACTGCTATTGTTTCATCTTTGGAGAAGAAGACAGACTTGATAGACATGCTCTCAGGTGAATCTTTCGAAGCCGACTTAGCCCTCCGCCAAAAGAATCTCGAGCTAGAAAGCAGACTGCTGATTGTAGCAGCTCTTGTGACCTATGTTCCTATCATGTTCACACTAGCAATTTCACTTTCAGGATACGCTACAAGCATCATGATCGTGCTTGTTGCACCTGTTTTCATTTTGATGAATGCCCTCCTCAAGAGTAGATTCTCACGACAGTTCTCTGCATATTTCGACCGTCCAAGAGAAACATCGATAGTAGCGCCCTCACAGAACCAAATAATCTCGGAGTATGATGCGTTTCTCAATTTTCTAATCTTGTTAGGAGAACGCCTTAGATCCGGAGATACTCTTGAGGTGTCTTTGGATTCAATTCGTGACGATCTAGATATCGAGGTTCAGAAACTAGTTGATGTAGCACTGAATGCAATCTATAGTGAAAATGCTAGTATTGTTGAAGGAATGGCTCGTGCATCTGAAGAGGCACTAGGTCAGAGAGTTTCTCAGATGCTGATCATGATCGCTATAATGTGTGAAACCTCAGCTCAAGCAGCAGGTGACAGGATTTCAAGAATTGCTACTCGTCTTGTGAAGCGGTCAGCAGTAGCTAAAGAGAGGGATTCAATCATTGCTGCTCAGAGGATGAAGGTATACTTACTAACAATCACTAGTGCCGCTGTATTAGGAATGCTAGCTTCTCTCTCGCCATTCCTGTTCATCGGCTCACTTCTCTCCCAAGGTCCGACATGGACTCCAGGAAGTATAACCACTCTTGACATCCTTCCCCTACTTCTCACCTTAGGCGTTACAACATTGTCCACTGGATACCAAAATACACGAATGGTGGGTGGATCCCGTCCAATTGTGCTAGGACTGGTTTGTGGACTCCTATTTTGGATATCTTTTGCATTATCCTCAAGTATGATGGGTCTTGGATGATGTAAGAATCATTTATTTGTCCAGATGCTTATTGCGGACATAGTTAGGATGAGGTGTAAAAATGCTTCAAATCCCATTTTTAGATTGGACCCTTGCCGACATTATGTTGTTTTTCCAGGATGATTGGATACTTGCTTGGACCCTGATACTATCAGGAGGTCTCCTCGCAATCTGGTTGCTGGAGAACATCACTGACCCAATTCCATTGTTGGGCACCATCTTTGATGGTCTTGTCGCCGTAGGAACCTACTTGGGCTTCTTTGTTGGAATCCTCGACATATTCGTTGGATATGTCGTTTGGACAGTACAACCGGACGCAATTATCGTCGCAGGTGTGCTTATCCTCATGGGATTCGCGCTAGTCATGAGAATACTATCAAAATTCCCACTAGCCTTGGTCTTTGCTCTGGCTGTGGCAGTCTTCGGTACTGCAGTGATCTATGGATTTTTGATACCCTTGACTACTGTTCCAGTAATCCAGGAAGCCGCGCTTTGGCTGACCTCTGGTAAAGGTCTATTGGTCATCGGATTCATCATATTCTGCGTCGCGTACGTAGTTGGTGGATTGATAATCAAGCTAATCCAACTAATCGGGAAGATATTCGCATCAGTTCCAGTGAGCGTGCTCGTTGGACTTGCTGCAATTGCAGTTGGTGTGATAATAATCTTCAATCCTGCACTACTTGGACTAGTGGCTTGGCCATGAGTTTAGAGGGGTGTTTCACCCCTCTTCTTCTGTTTTTTCAGATTCACTTTGGTTTTCGTATCTCACGGAAATAGAGGAATTTGAGATCCCTATCTGTGTAAAACTGAGCAGCGGTATCAATTGCTTTCTTGGCTGCGACTATTCCATCGTGCCATTCTGATACATAGAATTTCTTGTCAGGGTCGTACTGAGCATCGGAAAGGGTGAAACCTTCAGGTATGTCGAATTCATCCGGTACAAGAAGAGCGACGCGGAACTGCGATAAACCACCTTCAGACTCCAACCAGAGTTCACAGTATGTCATAGATAATCCATTGAGGTCTAGATTTGTTGCCGATTAAGGTTTGCCTGTTGACATTCTTCAACTCAGACTTTGCCCAAAGAGTTCAAATAGTAGCATTGCATTACTTCTAGTGAATTCGAGTAGACACTAACACTGTCTATTTGTTCATGGCAGAGAGAGATATTCTCGTTCACAATAGGAGGTAACGATTTGTCACGAGATGATTCGGATAAGAAGAAGATAATTAGTGTCACAATGAGTCAATCATTGGTCAATAGAATTGATGACCTTGTTCAAGAACGAGTAGGGAGATCTCGAGCTCAATTGATTGAGGATGCAGTAAGGTGGTTTCTGGACTTCACGGTTCATAAATGGAATGAACGAGGGGTTTATGTCAACTCCTTTAGGGCTGTCTTTGAATCTGAAGCGCTATCATCACTCTTCTTCTCTAAACTCACACCCACTGACCAGTACGAGCTAGGAGAAACATCTGGTAGCCAGGCACCAATTGCTGACGTTGTGCGTCTATTCCACGGAGGTGACCCTACAGATGCAGGGAGCCGTGAGCTGGTTTTGAAACTCCTTCAAGAGAATGGATGGGGCTCAATCACACTGAATGATGACCTTATTGTTGTTGGTAGTCCTTTCTATCCTGCTCCTTTCATCCGAGGTTATCTCGAATCTCTACTCAAAGTGAAGATGGAAGTAGTAGAGACCACATCAAAAGAGAATGTAGCACTTCGAATCAAGTGAAACTAAATACTTCTCATACTGCAGTTGCATAAATGTCTAGAGTAGATACGTTACCATTCTTTCCCAATCTCTAGTATCTCAAATTCACTCTCGTAGAGACCGGGGATACTCTCAATTGTGGCTCTAATGGTGTCCTGTTTGTCTTTGATTTTGTCCGCTGAGAAATAGACTTCGTAGATACAACGATTCTGCTCGAAACAGAATCCTGTCGTGAATAGGACTTTGAGGTCATGTTGCTTGAACAATTGAGTCATTGTTTGCATCAATGCAGGATTGACCTTTTCAACCTCCAGCCTGACGCGTGCTCCACCTTCTTTCATCATGGGGATAAGACGAATTTCCCCTGATCTTTCGAAGTAGATCACCATTGCAGCCTTCATGTCTTTCAATTCTGCATTCTTGAAGAAATCTTCTGGAAGGCTGATCTCCCTCTTCTTGTGAACGTCAGCAATCATTCCCTTTGTGATACCGGCCAAACAAATCGCCTCTTACCTGTAGTGATGCTTGAAGCTCATAACAGTATTTGAGTCTTTAGCGACTGTTGCTAAAGAGCAATCTCGTAAAAGCGTGCACATCTGAAGGACTCTAAGTCAATACTGACATGGTTAGAAACTCATAAATTGTAGTAGTTGACGAAATTCTCACTCAATATTGGAGGAACCACAAAAATGGCAAAAGAAGGCGGAATATATGTCTGTGATATCTGTCAGCAGGTTATAGAAGTGAAGAAATCTGGAGTTGGAACTCTGGTTTGTTGTAATCAACCAATGAGACTATATGAGGACGATTAGAATCAACCTGAGGCAAGAGCTGATTCAATTCGCTGTTTCAGAATTAGCGGATTAATCAGCATCAACTCTTTTCACCACAATATTATCACACTAGACAATGTTTATATTGGCTCTAGAAGGGCGGAGCTAACGCTTCTGAGGGTGACAACCTATGATTCAATTACCCAGTGCTGTTATTCGGACAAGAGGTCTTCTTAACCTGCGATCTTTTTCAGTTGACGAAGTTTTGGAATATGACGATAAGTACGTGATGTACCCAACTAGAGATGTTCAGGGAGAAATCCAAAAGTATGCAATCTGGATGCTTAAGGACCCCAAAGTTGTTGGAGTTGCGTATGTCAAGGATCTTGCTCGTGAGATGGAAGAAACTGATTCTCACCGTGGAATGCTAGTTGGTGGACTTCGATTCACACCTGCAGCTAAGAAAATGGCACTGATATCTCGGGTTGAGCTTGTTGATGGTGGATATGCTTCATTCGACCTCTTTGAGCATGAACTAGTGCCCACACATATTATTGCATCAGAAGAAGAAATACAACTCGTTCTTGACCATTATGGGATCTCAATTGATACAGAAGATGACTTCTCCAGCTTTGCCATTCCCGGCGGCCAGTCCTATAAAAAAGCCACTTACCAGGTTGAAGGTGATTGGTCCGGAGCTGCTTTTCTTCTCGTAGCCGGAGCCATTGCCGGCAAAGTGACGGTAAATAATCTACCGCTATCCACACTTCAGGGTGACAAAAAAATATTGGAAGCTCTTGAAGCAGCCGGCGCCCGCTTGACTATCGCAGAAAATTCGGTAACCGTTGAGAAAAAACGGCTGCAGGCATTTGAATTCGATGCCGACGAATGCCCCGATCTATTTCCTCCCCTGGCCGTACTCGCCTGTTATTGCAGCGGCCAAAGCCTGATAACCGGAGTGGATAGGCTTAGGC
>MEHG01000178.1 GCA_001940705.1 Candidatus Thorarchaeota archaeon AB_25 | reverse complement strand
TCAGCCTAATTGGGTTTCAAAGGTATGTCAGATGATCTCAATGTTGAAGTCATCAAGCTCATCCGCTTGACTGGGTTAAGAGAAGCAGAGATAGAAACTGCTCGGGAGCAGAAAGGAGCAAGCTGGGAAAATATCCAGAAATCTGTTGCAGAGCATAATCGTTTTATCACAATGGGAGAGAAACACACCCGTCAAAAGGCAATTCAGGATCCCATACATGGAGCCATACTGCTTGAACCTTGGGAGCTTGATATCATCTCAACATGGGAGATGCTTAGGCTTAGATATGTGCGGCAGTTAGGACCAGCTCATCTAGTCTATCCTGGTGCGACCCACACTCGATTTGAACATTGTATTGGTACAAATTTCCTCGCTCAGAAATCCATTCGAGTAGTGAACTACTGCGATGATCTAGACACTGCATGTTTCGTACCACTCTCACAACTTCTTGAAGAGTACCAACAGAAACTGTTCAGAGCGTCTGCGTTATTGCATGATGTTGGACACCCTCCCACAAGCCACACAATCGAGTATGCTCTCGAGTCATGGATAGGTCTCGACCATCTTGACCTTGGTGAGTTCTTGATACTAAACAGTAGTCTCACCGATGTCCTCACGCAGAATGGCATCGAATCCAGCGATGTAGTCAACATCTTTCGGAAACGCGCGAAAGACCCAGTCATGGCTCTGCTCTCTGAATTTCTTGATCATCCTCTTGATATCGACAAGACAGACTATCTCATACGAGACGCCCATTTCAGCGGAGTTCAACTTGGCATTTTCCCTGCTGAGAGAGTTATGTTGACCAATCGTGTGGTGAAGAATCGAGAAGGCGAATACATCCGTGCCTTCATGTTGAAAGCTATTCATTCTCTGGAAGCATTCATTCTCAGTAGGAACTGGATGTTCTCTGACCTCTATCTACATCATGCAGTCAAACTCGCTGAGGCATTGATTTCCAAGGCAACATACTTCAGGATGCGAGAGGAGGACTTGTCGAAGAACGAGTGCATAGGCCAGTTCACACGAATGACCGATGGAGACCTTTTCAGATGGCTGGCAGAATCTGAGATTGATTTTGTTCGCGAGTATGCTTCCCGAATAAGATATCGCAAGTTGTTCAAAGTGGTTTTATCGCGACAACTGGTATCCTTTGAGAAAGACACACAGAAGCTATTTCGTGGAATGCTTCATGATATTCCCCAACTAATCGAAGCTGAGAACGAGCTTTCTGAAGAGCCGGGAAGTGTTGTGATTGACGTAGTTTCGCCACCTTTGGGTGAGAAGATCCTTGGTAAGATACCCCTCCTTGTCGGTGGCGAAAAGGGCTTTGATATTGTAAGTCTGGATGAAACTAATGAGGGTCGTCCTTTGATCCAAATCTTGAACCAACAGGCAAGAACAATTCCCTCCGTTCGGGTTTACGCAGATTCTAAGATTGCTGAGAAGGTTCGCAAACGATTCGACCAGACGTTCCCAGTTTCTGATGCTCCTTCACACCGAGAGGATGAGTACGACCTCACCGAGTATTGATCAAATGGATCACATGTTTCACGACACTCTTGTACTCATGCTCAATGTAAAGGATGCCATATACGGCTTCTAAGAGTGTGCCTTTGTCATGTTCAATCTCTGATTTACTGGGTGTGTCAGGGTCAAAATGAATGCGATATGAATAAAGATCCCAGATATCACAGAGTACAGCCATGTGCTCGTTGGACACAATCTCAGCCTTTCTCTGAGTGATCTTACCTGCATCGCCCAAGTGTGGTTCCCATAGATGCTGTAGGACCGCTGATGAGATCACTGCATCACCCACCAGTGCTAGGACCTTTGCCATCTCACTGAGATTTATCATCTCTTCAAAGTCTTCTGAGTTGAGGGGGTTGTTCTTGCTTCGACGGTACTGGGTTTCTAGTTCAAGGAAGATATTCTTTGTACTGGGTTGGAACATTGCTACCTGCAAGAGTTCTGTGTTTTCGAAGCTTATCCCAAGTGTTCTCTCTAATTCTGGAACAAGGTCTTCTCGGATTCTCTTCAGACTCTCCTGTATTGAGCTGATATCATGAAGCCATCTCTCTATCTTTGCTAGCAGTCTGGTGTTACTCTCTGGAGTTTCACTTTGGGTTGTCTGAACTGCTTCGAATAAGAGGTTGAGTCTTTTCTCGATGTATATTGGGCTCCATGAGAGGGTTGTAATCGAATCGTTGTTTTTCAAAGAATCACATCCTTCAGTAATAGCTGACCTCCGTATCAGCTATATCATATCGCGAAACCTGGAATGCCGTGGTAGAGTACTCATGTGCTAATTTTGCCATGGCTAACGTGATGAGGGTTGGACCTAATGTCAGATCAAAAACGATATTGTGGGCGTGAATGTGTTTCAGAATCTCATCCTCCACGAATTCATAGGTCTCCTGAAGACTTCCCTGCCCTATTTCTTCCTCCCCTCCTGTAACCTCTTCTGGAACTTCTCTCCATTCAGTTGTCCATACGCGGAATGCATCATCAGGAATAAACCGGTCCATGATGCGAGAAACCCCCCGGGTCCAACGAGTTGCTTCGACAAAGACAAGGAGCTTCTTTGGATTGAAGTGGGGGTTGTTCACTAACCATTGTACAAATGGCCGTTGGTCTTCAGGATTACTTAGTGAAGTTATGTACATTAGGGGTTTCGAGATTCCTAGAGCTCTTCGAACGGGGAGCACCGCTCTCGGATCTAACTCAAAAAGTCGATATTGAGATTGCTTCCAGCTTATGATAATTCCAAGTTCCTCAAGTTTTCTTGTATTATGGTAAAGCTTGGGGCTCGTAACTTCAATCTTCTCTGCTTCTCTCTTTGAAAGAGCTCTCCCCTTTTTTTTAACCTCTTGGGATTGCATATCTCTTCGAATCGCTTCTCTGAGTTCTGTGCCTGTTTTCAATCCGTCTTCAAGATGGTCAAGGATAACCCGCCTAGCTCTCACCGTCTCAATCTCTTCACGGACAATGTCCTCGATGGGTTTCCGAAGCAACTAAGATTCCTCATTCGCGGATATATTAGCTAGTAATTATTAGTAGATTGTTTTTATACTTTTCGAAGATATTGTAAAGGTCTAAAATAAAATGGCTTCTGTACCGCACAGAACGCTCTAAACCGCCTACTATATAAACACACAAACATATAATTATTGTACTTTACGAATAAGTTAAAAACATAATTAATGTTTTATTGTGCCTGTCGGACGTACGCTTAAATATATTCTGAAGAAACAAATTGCTAGTACAGAGTTTCAAAAGCTCTGAGCTGATCTATAATCAAAAACGAGGACCGATATAAAATGGCTGAAGACGAGTTTCTTGGCGCTAAGCCCGTTGTCATCGACAATGGGACTGGCTTGAGCAAGAACGGTTACGCCGGCGAAGATCAGCCACGAAGCGTTTGGCCCACACTAATTGGTTACCCACGTTATGAGTCAATCATGACTGACGTGGATCACTACACACGTGACTACTACATTGGTGAGGAAGCTATCAACCTACGTGGTGTACTCCGTCTGGTATATCCGATCGCTCATGGTATTGTAGAAGACTGGGACGCTATTGAGAAGATATGGAGCTACACGTTCTATAACGATCTTAAGATAGACCCCAGCGAGAATCCGGTACTTCTTACTGAAGCACCGTTCAACCCTAGAGAAAACAGAGAGCGAATGGCATCTGTTATGTTCGATAACTTCGGTGTACCCGCAGTGTACGTTGCCACACAGGCAGTACTGTCACTGTACGCATCCGGAAGAACCACTGGTCTGGTCATTGACTCAGGCGATGGTGTTACCCACATAGTACCAATCTATGAGGGCTTCTCAATCAACCACGCAATCGCAAGAATTGACCTTGCTGGTAGGGACATCACCGAGTATCTGCGCAGACTCCTCAGACAGAGGGGTTACACATTCGTGAGCGGTGCAGAGAAAGAGATTGTCAGAGACATCAAGGAGAAGCTATGTTACGTAGCTCTTGATCCCGAGAGGGAGAGGACTGTTGCTGACAAGGCTGGTGTTGACAAACCCTACATGCTACCAGACGGTGAGGTAATCACTGTTGGTGCAGAGAGGTTCCAAGCACCCGAGTTGTTCTTCAACCCAAGTGCCATTGGTCTAGATACTGTGCCACTCGACGACCACATTGTCGCGTCCATCAAGGCCTGTGACGTCGACTTGAGGCGTGACCTATACGCTAACGTCGTACTGTCAGGTGGCTCAACCATGTTCCCAGGACTCAAGGAGAGGCTCCATAAGGAGATCACCGAACTAGTCCCAGAGAACATCGAGGTCCGAATCATTGCTCCTCCTGAGAGACAGTACTCTGTCTGGATCGGTGGAAGCATTCTCGGCTCACTCAAGACATTCCAGAAGATGTGGGTGTCCAAGAAAGAGTTCGAGGAAGTAGGACCGGAAGTTATACACCGCTGTATCTAGTATACTCAGTTTAACGAAGGTGGGCTTCATGCCCCCTTCGCTCTCTTGTTTTTTCAAATTCCTCTAATAAAATAGAACCTAGTAAATGTGAAATGATTTACTTCTAGATCCATTTAATTTTGGGTTCTTTTCTCTTCTGTTGAATACCAACCATTGTACTAGACTCGTTCTCTGGATAGCCAAGTACAATGGGTCCATAAATTCGTTCACCCTCTTTTATCTCGAGAGCTTCCATCACGTTGGTATTACTTGTGACCATCGATCCAAATCCTACATAACAACTTCCAAGACCTAGAGACGTAGCAGCAATCATGATGTTCTCACATGCTAGTGCACAACTCACGGCGTAATCTGTTGGACCTATGACAAATATAATGACAGGTGCACCATAGTATATCACATCTTTGGGTTCATCCATGGATTCATAGTTTGCCATTGTAGCCTCATAAAACTCAGGTTGGCTCTCTCTCATTCCTTCTATCATTTTCTTCCAGAAAGGAACTGTGGTTTGAATGAGTTTCAATCTGAACTCAGGGTCCTCAACAACGACAAAGCGCCAAGGCTGGAATTGAATTCTTCCTTCTTCCATTCTTCCCCTCGAAGGTGCCTGATTTCCAGCTTCGATAATCGAATTGATGATACCTTTTGGAATGGGATCTGGCTTATAGGA
>MEHG01000177.1 GCA_001940705.1 Candidatus Thorarchaeota archaeon AB_25 | reverse complement strand
ATTCTAGAATGACATCATCCTTGAAGTCGCCGCTTTTTTTCTTGCCAATAAGTGGATTGATGAAAATCCCGTCAACCATCGATAATGCAGTCTTCTGTACGTACTCATGGCCAAGATGAGGTGGATTCCGAGTCTGAAAGGCGACAATTGATTTCCATTCCTTCTTCTTGAAGAGATCTCTAGTTTCTTTTGGGCTGCGGGTATAGTCTGGATAGGGATTGCTAATTTGATTTAGAAATGTTAATTTTCCTCCAACTAGTGTGTCCTTCATATTCTGAATCTTTGCGACTCCAGGATGGTCGATTTCAGTTGTTCCATAGACAGACTTTGCGAATTCCTTCTTATCGTAGGAATATGATTCATCGATTGTCATAATGGCGATTGGCTCACCATTCAGACGTAACCCAATATCATCCCCCACTCTAGTTCCATCTACTTCAGACTTGTCAATGTCAAGTACAATGGGAATTGTCCAAGGAATATCCGAAGCTAGACGTCCATGACTCAAGACGCTCTCAAAGTCGCTTCTGATATGAAAGCCTTCTAGTGGGCTAAAGACACCCTGAGCAATATTGTCAATTTCCTGTGCTAGTTCCTTGTTGACGATAATAGAATGTAGATCAGAAAACTCAGATAACAAATCTGCTCTCTTTTTTTCAGAAGCTGTCAGATCGACTAATTTTCCACCATGGGGAGCAATCATGGGATCATTTCCTCTAGGGACTGAAATCCAATCAGCCACCTGAACATGGCCCGAACGACAGTAGCATGCTAATAATCGTTGTGTATCGTTAGAGAGATAATTCAGAAAAAAGAAAGGCGGGGATGATTCAATCCCCTTTCATTTAGAACTGCGACAATGCACCCTTTGATCTGACATAGCGCTCAGCACGTTTGAACAATAACGTTCCAAGAGCGATGAAGATTATGTCTAATATGATGAGTGCTCCCACAGTTGTTAGGAGGGCCGGGCCTGTCAATGAACCCATAAGGAACCCCCTAAAGCCCTCGACACTCCATGTCATTGGTGACCCATATGAAACGTATTGCAGAATTGGTGGGAGAACCGCTATTGGGTATGTGAGAGGTGCCACCAAGAACAGGATGCTGGATAGAAACTCAACCACCATCCAAGCTTGCTTCGCTAGGAGAATCACACACACGACTGCAAACACCAATCCCTGAAGACCGATGATTGAGAGTGCAATGATGCCCAGAGCCGGTAAGACTCCCCAGATATTGAGACTGACCCCAAATAGGATCACAGATGCTCCAAGTTGGAGAATAACTCCGAGCCCTCCATGTTGGATATTATGAAGGGTCGAACCCCAAACCAAGGTATCTCTTCTCATGGGTGTGGTCATCAAGGTTTCTAAGGTCCCGACATTCTGTTCTCTTCTGAGGGCAAAGCCGGTTCCCCACAATAGACTTACAGCAAGTCCTGTGAAAGCACTTCCAACAGCAATGTATGTCAACCAGTCAGAGGTCCCTGCAAGTTCGGCTAGGTATGTCGATTCTGAACCACCTGCCACAGCAGTCCCCGCGATGAGGGATGGTATGAACCAGAGGAAAGGCATCAGGATGAACCAAAGAATAGAAAGTGGGTATGCGAACTCCACTTGCCACTGCTTGATAGCAAGAGCATTCGCTGCTCTGACCTCCGCTCTGAAACCCTTTCGTTTCCACATCTTCTCAAAGATCGATTCCTCCGTCATCTCAGAACCCTCCCATGTGACCCCTCTGCTTGGTCCACTTCTCTGAATAATTGAACACCGAAATTCCAAAGGTCCAGAAGCAGACTGCAAGAATCCCGAGACCTGCGATTGCTTGAGAGAATGACAAAAGATTCACTGCTCCATTGATTGCTATATCTCGAATCGTGACTATTCCAATCGTCGTAGGGATCAGATATGATACAAACTGCACTGATCGAGGGAGAGCCTGCACTGGGTAGTTGATGGGTGAGACCATGAAGGTCATCTCAGATATCATCTGCGTCAATACACTTGGGTCCTTGAACACCAGGATCAATCCCGCCAGCATGAAACTGAACCCATAGAGAGCAATAACCATCAAGGTTAGAATGATGATGGTCGGCAATATTGCCACAAGCGAGTACTCCAGTCCAAAGAGCACTATGCAGACGCTCAGTAGGATTCCTGCCTGCATTGTACCTTGAATTGTGTCAGATATGGCTGCGCCTAGGAGGATGCTTATCCTTGGAACTGGGGTGCTGAAGAGTGGCTCCAGTGTTCCAGACATCTGTTCCCAGCGGAAGTTGTTTCCTATTGCCCATATCGAGTTGTCCAGATACATGAAGACAAACCAGCCGATCACGACAAACTGGATGTAGTTGTCAAAACCTGAGATGTCCGTGAAGTGACTACTTGTCCCTGGTCCTGCGATTGCAGTGGCCATCAGGATGAATGGTGCGAACCAGAAGATTGGCAATACTCCCCAGACAAGGAAGTTAGCTGGATAGCGAATCGCTATCCTCAGGTTCTTCACTGCAAAGCTCCTTGCCGCTGTCCAATCCATTGCTCGAGGTTTGAAGCTCTCAAGGTACTCACTGATTTCGTGAGTGACCTCTTCCTGAGTCTCTTGTGTTATCTCTGTCAATCCTCAATCCTCCTTCCAGTCAACTGCAAGAACACATCATCGAGGGTGGGCTCTTTCACTTCAAAGTGCTCGACTTTCACTCCTGCAACTGAACGCATGTAATCTAGCAGGGTATGAGCCATGTTGTATCCGTTTTCCGCCGTCACGACAAGGTCTGAATGACCATTTCGTGTGTTTATTGAGGCTGACATGACCAGCTCCATCTTCTTGATGACCTCTATATCCGGCGTACCAACCACTTTCATGTGGAGACTGTCATAGTCCCTCACACCTTCCTTCAAATCATGTGGTGAACCGAAGCTCTTAATCTCTCCCTCGTTAATGAGGGCAATCTTGTCACAGAGCATATCCGCCTCATGCATATAGTGTGTGGTCAGCAGGATAGTCTTGTCTTTCAACTTCTCCTGGACATACTTGCGCAGGTCTGATGCGAAGGTCGGATCAAGCCCCTGAGTTGGTTCGTCAAGTAAGAGGACTGGCGGATCATGAATGAGGGACCGTGCAAAGACGATCTTCATTCTCATCCCATGGCTCAGGTTCTCTGTCTTCTCGTCAGCCTTCTCAGTGAGACCCATTCTTCCAAGCAGTTCATCCGCTCTCTCCTTTGCCTCGTGGGTTGACATTCGGTAGAGCTTTGCGAAGAAGATGAGGTTCTCTCTCGCGCTCAGCTTCCAATAGATGCTTCTCTCATTTCCCTGACATACACCCATCGATGCTCTGGCGTATGTTGATTCCTTTAGTACATCATACCCGTTCACTCTGGCTGAACCAGAGGTTGGGATGACAAGGGTTGCGAGGCATTTGATCATAGTCGTTTTACCAGCACCGTTGGGACCAAGTAAGCCATAGATCTGCCCCTTCGGTATGTCCAGTGAAACCGACTTGAGCGCCTCTACCTTCTTCCTCTCGGTAGGTATGATGATTGCCTTCCTCTTTACACTGATGAAGGTCTTTGATAGGTTCTCTATTTCTACAGCGTTACTTGTCAACGTTTAGTACCTCCCCGAACAGGGGTTGTATTGTCGGTGTTCGTATAGCCCATTATGTCACTCAGGTCTTGCTGAACCCGAGTGAGAAAAGAATCGCACGGGGGTTCATTCCCGTCTAAGTATTGTGAGCATCATAAACACCTAGAGCCGAGGGCACAGGTTTTAGTATATGAATTTTACCACGAACGTAGAAATTCTATTTGTGATGTTGAAAAGGAAGTCATAGTTTCTTTCTGTTCTGGAGAGGTGAAAACCTCTCCTCACCTTTTGTATTTCGTGACGTATCTTCCGATAGTCTATTAGGTGAGTACCTGAGAGCTTTGAACCATGCAGATATCTCCCGACTTGATTCTAGGTTCAACAATAGGTTTGATTGGCTCTGCTCTATATGGTCTGTCAATTGTGGTTTACCGTTCACAAGCTAGCGAGATCAATCCAGTTGCTGTCAGTTCTATCAAGATGTGGATAGCTCTGCCATTTATGACAATACTGACTTTGTTTCTCCCTGGATTGGAAGCCGCCTTTCTTCCAATGGCCACGATTATGCTTCTATCGATATCTGTTATTTTGGGTGCTGTAATAGGAGACACAATCTATCTGTGGAGCCAAGAACGAATTGGAGTTTCTTACGCTTTCCCCATTGCAATGTCTTTCCCGATTATCACATTCTTTCTGACGGTGTGGTTCTTAGAAGAGCCTCTTATTCTGTCACGACTCGCAGGTGCTATAATCGCAGTCATTGGTATAGTTTTGATATCGAATGAACAGAATAGAAATCAGGAGAATAGTGAAACACCGACTAAATTTGATATCTTTGGTATACTTGGAGCCATAGCAACAGCTTTTCTCTACGCAATTGGCACTACCGTGCTACAAGTTGGCATCGAGGGAGTTGATCCGATTGCAGGTAACCTAATCAGAATGATTGTAGGTTCCATTGCTTTTGTTCCAATAGTGGCTGTCGCCCACCTTGGTGGGATGAGATTGATAACCCGCAAGGCAACAGTTCGCGTGATTATTGCAGGCTTCTTCGGTATGGCTGTGGGTTCTCTTCTCTATGTGACCGCTGTGGCAATGGTGGGAGCTGCAATAATGTCAGTCATCGCATCAACAGCTCCACTTTTTGCAATTCCAGTTTCTGTTCTCATGTTGAAGGAGAAGCTAACTTCAGTTGCAGGAATTGGCATTATAGCTACGATTGTCGGTGTAGTTCTGGTTGTTGTGGGTTTCTAGTTTATTATGGAGCCGCTATTAATTCTACATAGTCTTCAAAGACATCATTGCCTCGCTGGAACCTCACTCTGAGTTTAGTTCCGACTTTGCTTCGAATGATTCGCCTTCGAAGATCTTCCATCCCCGCTATATCCTCATCATCAATCGCTACTATAACATCTCCCGGCTGAAGACCCATACTTTGAGAAGGTCCCTTCGGTACTTCAACTAACATCGCACCTTTCTCGACTTTGAGGTTGTAATGGGTAGCAAGTGCTTTGTTCAAAGTCACGCCAACGATTCCCATCCATGGCGTTTGAACTGTTCCTGTTTCCACAAGCTCGTCATAGACTCCCTTAAGCGTATCAACTGCAATTG
>MEHG01000176.1 GCA_001940705.1 Candidatus Thorarchaeota archaeon AB_25 | reverse complement strand
AAGACTGTTACATTGTAACTGCTAACTAATCCAGGACTCAATACAGTTGAATTGACTTCCACAGTAAAGGTTCCAGCAATTCCAGTTAAGACATACTGAACCGGAGTCAACAACATACCGGCTGCCCAGACTTGGATATTGGATGCTGTTATTGTGTTGATTACAGCTCCACTACCAAGGTCCCGATATACAAATTGGAACGTGACATTGTCTAGATATTTAGCTTGAGTCGGGGGTGTTACTATCTCAACGTTTGCTTCCCGTCTGGTCACATAGACATCAACATCTAGGTTTGCATTGTCATGATATGGAGCACCACTAGTCCATGTAGCACGAACTTGTATAGTGGTATATGCAAGACCGTCTAGAGCAGTTGTATCCAAGGATATCAAGTAGAATCCATTTCCTTGGACAGTGAGATCATAATCAACACCAGCGGTTAATTGCGTCACTCCTTTCCAAATGGAGATGCTGTCTGCAACAATGCCAGAACCACTGTCTGAGTCCTGATACAGTACTCGGAAGTCTACATCCTCAAGGTATGATGTTGGATCAGGCGACTCGATTAAGACAACATCTGAGGCGCGTGTCCTTAACTCGAAGAATACGTAGGTATCATCTGCACCATAGAATGGTGACTGAGCAGCATATGTTGCCCGCACATGGAGATTATACTCGACGCCAATCGTAAGACCTACCTGATCATAGGTTTCGATGGTCATCTCGTAATACTGGAAAGCTGGATACCAAACAACATTGAATGTCCAGCTTGCATCCAGTATCTCAAATGAGACCAATGTGTCTTCATCAATCACATTTAGTGTTAGTCGGTCTTGGAAGTCTAGTATGTATACAAGAGAAGAGTTGTATGGAGCAGGTCCAATCGGTTCTGCTGAAAGAAGTGATGGACGATAGAGCACATTCAGAGTTCGCATTGAGCTTACAGCCTGGATAAAGAAGTCACCGGTGGCCAACGCAACAGTCAACGGATAGGATGCTGGAACTGAATAGTAAGTTGTATTGAGCTCCACCTCATACTGACCACCACCTATTGGAGTGACTGTATAGAAACCTCCAGGTATTGGAGTTGCACCGTCAAAGAGTGTAACTGTCGCACCAGATATTCCTACAGATCCACTTGTTACATCAGTCCATTCAACTATGAATGTCACACTATCTAGGTAAGCTGTGGGTGCAGGTGACTGATAATCCAGGACAGTCTGTCGTGCAGTCACAGTGATGAACACAGTATGACCTGTACGATTATTGTAGTAAGGTGTACCAGCCCAGGTCACATCAAGTGTGAATGATTTTTGACCTAATGGGGCCCCAAATTGACTTGTGTTGAAGGAAACAGTGAAGGTGTGTGTTCCACCATTCCAAGTTAACGTATAATCTACAAGGCTTAGACCAACAGTCATCTTTGGATCGTCATCGATTGGTACGTTTGCACCACCAGTCACATCATCAAATGTGAATGAGAAGGTAGCATTCTCACCATAGGCAGTTGGTGTGGGAGGTACAACTGACAAAACCGTGTCGCGGGGTAGAACTCTAACTGAGATAACATCGAATCGATTGGTGTAGTATGGAGCCACACCGGCAGTCCAATTGATGTAGACATTCATGTAGATGAGTCCAGTTCTACCGAATATTGTGGTGCTGAATGAGATTGAATAGTTTCCAGGTTGTAAGACAGGATTAATCTCTGTTATTGTCACCAAACCAAGGTCGACCGATTCCCCTTGGAAACTGACATAAATGTGAACATTTCCTCCACCATGACTCGAATTAGTGATACCCAATCCACTTGTTTCTGCATAATTGAAGATATAGCTCATGGAGTCAAGATATGGGGTAGGTTCTGAGGATTGTAACAATGTCAGTTGTGAAGCAACGCCGATTATATTCACTGAAGCCGTTGTCATCTTATTCTCATATTGCTGGACTGGTCCGGTCCAATCGAAGTAAATGTCAAAATTCTGAACTCCTTGAGAAAATAGTGTTGCATCAATCTGAATTGTATAGAAACCACTTCCGTCGTTGACCAATGTGTGAGTTACCCATTGAGTCTGATCCCAGACGCGTGAGAGAATGTTACTGTCATCAGTTATACCAGCTTTACTATCCCAATCGTAGTATCGCAAAGAGATATTAACAATGCCATTGTATGGAGTTGGTTCTATTGCACTTACCAAGTTGAAAATGGTCACATGGCTACGAACAATGACCTCAATCTCACAATATCCGTCGTAATAGTTACCACTGCCTTCATCGAAGTTGAACCAAACAATGTAGGTTCCCAACGCATCAGAACCAGTTGTTGTGAAAGAAACCTCCCAAGCCGTCCCGGTCCATGTAATTACTACATTAGCAGGAGTTGTCCAGTTGTTCGTCACGGTTGCTGTACTGATTGGTACACTATTGTCGAGGTCATTGAAATCTATGTAGAATATCTTAGTGTTGCCCACAGGCATGTCTAGGGAGATGAGTGAGGGTTCAGCGTCAGTGTGAATCTGAGTGATGATGACTGTGATTGTAACAGTACGTGGATCATAACCAACTGCATCAGCATCAAGATCGATTAGATGGTTTCCAATCGACAAGCCACTCACATCGATGACGACATCATAATATCCTCCTCCTGTAGGTGTAGGGGTGATGGTTGCATCAGGTGACGTAATGGTTCCAGTTGTGATACCTACGGCCCGGTCAAGGTCCTCATAGAAGAGCACGATGGTTACATCATGATCGTATGGCGTAGAAACAGTATACAGGTTAGCTGTTAAATCGCTCCTTGTGGGTCGATAATTAAATGTGATGACAAGCTGGGTTGATGCGTAGATTGGGTTAGAGGGATTAACAGTAACAGTAATTGTGTATGTTCCTTCAGGAAAGTATGAGGCTGCAATAGTCAAATCATAAAGTCCGCTTCCTAAATGAACTACTGCTGCGGGATACGTATAGGTGGCATTAGTCACTGTGAAATCAGTAGCGAGTCCAGGAATGAAAGCGCCATAATTCGGTCCAATCTCGCTGACATTGAATTGAAGCTGAATATTGAAGTCATCTCCGTTCGGAAAGATGAGGTCACTAGGCACATTATAGAGATAGGTGGCCATGCTACGCATCGTTACTTGGAAAATGTAGTTCGAGGGATTCTGATAGTCCGAGGTACCAAGTATTACTACCTGAAGCGTGACGGCTTCCACACCCACTGCCCATGAATCCGTTCCTGTTGGTAAAGTCACATCAAGAATGGTGAATGGAGATGATAGTGAGTATAGTGGGTAGCTTGAGGTGAACTGTAACGTACTGACATGAGAAGCAGCTACGACACCCCCAGTATCAAGATCAGTGATTATCACAGTCAGCGGTGTGTTGTTTCCATATGGAGTCACAAGGTTCCCACTGACACTTACTGTTGTGAGATGTTTTCTTATGGTGACTTGGAAATCATAGGAATCTGGAGCGTAATAGTTTGAACTGGACATACTCACGGTGAGTGTGATATCTACATTTGCTACATTCCAAGAGTCAGTATCAAGCGTTAAGCTATATGTCCCAAACACTTGAGGACCATATCCCGACGGTGTGAAAGTAATTACTGCAACATTGCTAATGTCAACAAGACCGCCTGTATCTAAGTCAACAAGGACCACAGTCAGTGGAGTATCAAAACCAGATGGAGTCACTAAGTCACCAGAAGCCGAAACTGCTGTGTAATGCGGCCTCAGGACGAATGTAATATTCACACTTGCCATATCATAGAGAGCACCGGGTTTTGTTGCATTGAAGATATACCAGTGAGTACCGGGTGATAGAGCTCCAGTTGGAATCGAAATATCATATTCCCCATTCCCTTCGGAATCAATAGTCACAGGGCTTCCATCAGCGAATGTGATGGCCGCACCAGAGATTCGACCACCATCATAAGTGTCGGTGTAGACCAACGTCACTGTGAAGTCAAATCCGATTGGCGTGGATGTGACATTTGTATAATCAAGGGTTGTATCATAATTGAGATCAATTAACAGGTACGTCGATGCATCAGTATAATGTGTATGACTCGAATCTATGTCAAGTCTCCATTGCATATTGTATTCGAGTTCTGATGTGTTTAGTGAGAGCCCATAGAAACCTCCACCCTCATCATGGAATTGTAGATCCGTTCCTGAACCAAAAACGGTCCAATTTGTCTGTACGGTGGCACCCTCAACCCCCAATGTAGTAAAGCTATCTATCAATTCGACCTGGACATAGAGCATGTCACCAATTGTAGAAGTTGTGATGCTATCACCAATGGCATCACTTGGAGCAGAAAGACTCAATGAAGAAGTCTGTTTTATTGAGAAGGATCGCTCGTACATACCAACTCTGTAATTGACAAAGCTACCTGAGTCATTGTAGTATGCAGTAGCAATCCAAGAGCCGGCAAGGGCTGTACCGTCGACAATCTTCTTGATCTGAGGATAAGGAGAAACACGTTCAATTTCTGAGCCCACTGAATAGAATGTTGATGGGTTGTTTAAATTAGACCATTCAGCAGCACGCCATGCGCCAGACCTACCATTAGCAATTGCAGAAACACGGACTTCATCCATCACACCATCGAACCATGCAAGGTTTCCAGCCACCTGGTCAATCAACCCACCACCAATACTCCAATCTGCACTGAATGAGACATTGGCATATGTGACACCTCCGGTGCTACCACCATTGTCTTCAATTGCACCGATATAGATTGAGTTACTTGATGGTGAGCTAGCATCCATGAAACAGGAGAAGTAGTACCATACTCCAGCCTGCCAGCTAGTTTGACTGGTCCATATGTACATCTGACCGGCACCACCATTTTCTGTCTTGAAAACAAGACTTCCAGCTGCAGCACTGGATGAATAATCGGAATTACCAACAAGTGCTATGTGCATGTCGTTGTCGCCATTGAAAAACTTTGCAAAGAGAACTTGTGTGGTAGTGGAAGAAGAAGTATGTGCGACATCCAGTTTGAACCATCCTGATATCTCAACATCACCGTTTGGTTCGAGTGATTCTGATGCTGAAATGACAACCTGATCATTTGAACCATCAAAGTGCTGACCAGAACTGGCTCTTCCTGTATCGTCATAGTTGCCATCCTGTGTACCATCATACCCTCCAGAAGTTGAATCATAATGAGTTGCTGTTGATTGTCCAGCTGTTGCATCCTCATTTAAGTGCCAGACAGATGCCAAACTCTCAGTCCAGACA
>MEHG01000175.1 GCA_001940705.1 Candidatus Thorarchaeota archaeon AB_25 | reverse complement strand
TTCTTATTCCAGACGCCCCAAATCATCCATAATGCTAGAACCGCGATGAGGATGCTACCAACTATCGGTGTAAACGGTTCAATAGTCACTAGGAATGCAATGTCGCCAAACACCCGTGGAATGGCATCCAGAATAATGAGGAAAATGTATCCCAGCAACCCTCCTATTGCTGCTACAAGTGGCAGTATTGCAATCTTCCTTCCTGGGTAGTCTGGTAATTTTTCTCGCAGCTTATCAATTCCCTTTAGTTGCAAAGCATCCACACTAACGCATCTAAGGGGGTTCCTTCTTATGAAGACAATGTCTACTTGAAAGTTGACAACGTTTTTACCAACACTTGCCTATTGGAGAAAACATCATGAAGAGTCACACGAAATACCTAACTTTCAATGTCCCTGCTCGAATGGACTTTGTTCACATAACGCCTGATGTGCAGGACGCTGTCAAAGAGAGTGGTGTCCAAGAAGGCCTGTGCCTAGTTAATGCAATGCATATCACGGCCAGTGTCTTCATCAATGACAACGAGAGTGGACTGCACGACGACTACAAACGCTGGTTGGAAGAGCTAGCCCCTCATGAACCAATCAGTCGATACAAGCACAACCGTACAGGTGAGGACAACGGTGATGCCCATCACAAGAGACAGATCATGGGTCGCGAGGTTGTTGTAGCCATAACGAATGGGCGGCTTGACCTTGGGACATGGGAGAGAATATTCTACGGAGAGTTCGATGGTCGTCGCTCAAAGCGAATTCTCATCAAAATCATTGGGGAATAGACTAAACAGGAATCCACTTTCTCACATTTTTCTCGTACTCGAGATACTCATCGCCGAACCGTTCTTCCAGTATCCTCTCCTCATAATTTGCCAAGGTGTTATAGAACGAGAAGGTTATCACCCACATAACTATCGATGCAAGGGAGAAGGTCGCAATTGCTAGACCAAGATAGACGAGATGGGTTCCCAAGTACATTGGATGACGAACGCGACTAAAGACCCCTTTTGTTGCAAGCCCTTCCACGTGGGTATCAAAGAGGTCCTTGTGTGATGCATTCATGAAGTATGCAGCCGCTGCGATGACCAAAGCTCCAATGACAATATACACCCAGAAGAACGCCAAGTTCCACAGAAAGGTCGTGATGCGCAGAAGAAAGGAGTCAACAATCCACACGATGAGGAACACGACCATTATAATCATCTGATTTCTGTGGCTCCCTGGTTTTTCTCCAGTCAAGTGTTCATGACGATGTTTAGACATAATTAATCAACCCTCCAAATTGATAGGATTCTATTATGGCTCATGATTCATAATGATTAATATCAAGACTATGGTCTAAGCAAATTCTATACTGTCAGATGACATATCAATGGGACAGTAGACAACAACTAAATCATCAGTGCCAGTTACTGTTTCATACATTCAGGAGGACTGTGCCCTGTCAAATCGCGAGAAAGAAACGCCTACTATGGGTTTTGAGAGAAAAAAGGAACAGGCCAGAAAACGCGCAAAGGCTGTGCGTGAGAGTGCAATTATTGCCAAGCGCAGACGTGAACGCACACTTACACCCGGTGTAAAGATTGTTGGCAGTAGTATTCTAGAAAAAGGAGCAGAAACCGAGGCCCCTAGCACACAGGGTGGCCTCGAACAGGTTGTGCTGTCCTATCTCCTAAAGCGGGGCGGGTTCTTGGTCACAGAGGAGCAGCTTGTTGACAAAATATCCAAGAAACGTGATAGTGAGGATGTCATGGAGGTCCAAATTGCGAGAGTCAATGGACTTCACGAGCAGTGGGGGCTCGACCGGAAATTCATATCAAAGTCAATTTATGCACATCGTTTCGAGGATGGGGCAGTTTTTGAACAAAGTCTGCTCAGTTATGGTGGATATGTGAGTCGTATATACTATGTCGTTGAGAGAAACGAGTTCCGTGCCTTTGCTCAACATAACTTTAGAAAATAGCAAGGCTGTACTATTTCTTGCTAGCAGAAGAGGGTTATTTCCCAACAGTATCAGTAATAGCTGCAAGAGAAGCAGCAATATCATGTACTCTCTGAAACCTGAATTATCTCCAGTCCACCACTTCTATCTGCAACATAGACCAAGTCGCCAACAACATCCAAGTTTATTGCTCCTCCGCCATCATAGAAACCACCAATCCTGACCGGACTCTCTGGATCACTAACATCAACAAGCACAAGTCCTAGTCCATAGTCTGCTAGGTAGGCAATGCTACCCTCCACGTATACTGCAAAGACATTACCCGCTGGATTATAGACTGCGATTTGAGAGATGTCTGATGGGTCACTCACATCTAGAATCTGTAGCTCTCCTCCTCCTCCTCCGTGGTTGCCTGTATACATGTAATCCCCAGAAACAAACGGGTTCCAGAGGTCCTCATCACCTGGCATATAGCTGCCAACCAGAAATGGATTCTCTGGGTTACTTACGTTCAGGACTTTCATACCTGTGTTTTCACTCCGATGATCTACAACGAATGCAAGATCATTGACCACATGCAGCTGGTGACATGCTCCTGTGATGGGGTAGCTTGCGAGAAGCTCCGGATTACCTGGATCAGACACATTGAGAATAATCAGACCATTATTCCAGTCTGCAACATATGCAATATTCTCTACTATCTGGACATCAAACACTTCGCCACTACCTGTGTATTCAGTGATTTCGCTGGGATTTGTTGGATCGCTTGCATTGATAATCTCCAGTCCTTCGAAAATATCCGCAACAAACACATAATTCCCCATAACATCTACCTTGTTTGGAAGCCCGCCATCGTGAAGTGAAGCGAGTTCACTTGGATTTGAAGGGTCACTGATATTCACAAGAACAAGACCACCAGGTATGGGCTCATTCTGGTCAATGACATATGCGATATCTCCAACAACCTTGACATCTGCAGTCCTTCCCCCTGTGTCGATCTGACTAATCTTCGTCAGAGTGAGAGTTGGCTCGGGTGCTTGATTGTTCAAGAATAGGGTCACCAAAGTCCCAATGCCCAGAATTAGTATAATGATGAGTCCGACTGCGGTGAGATGCCTCCTCTCCATTTCAACACCCGCCCATACTCTTCACCTTTCCTTGATAAGTCAGGATTTCTACGCAAAATAATACCAAATCGCATTTCTGATGGACTTGCCATACCAAAGAGAGGCGTTCACAATTGCACAAGTTCTCTGACAAAAAGTGTCTAGCATCGCTATAATCAAAAGACTCATTTCTAACGACACGATATTATTTCGCTGAAAAGACCTTACGTAATTAAAGGATGTGGATGCAGATTGTATATGGTCGCATCATTATTGCTTCTTGGTCTATTATCCATTGGACTTGCCTATTTCTGGCACCAACGAATCACAGGTTTCAGAACCTTGTTGTTAAACATTAAGTCGAGGTTCGATGGCAACAAGGTTGATGTTTCTCACGAACGCGCGTACGCACACTGTATTTCTCATCAATGGGTGATGGAATATGTAGCTCGAGGGAGAGAATCCAGAATTGGAAACTCAATCCGTAATTTTCTCAACGACAGGACTATCCTTGGAGTCTTTACCCTGTGTCTCCTCATCTGGCCTACAATAGGTCTTATTGCCTTTCTATTCTACAGATCATTTGCTTTCATGGGTGCATCAATCGCTGTCCTCATTATTGCAGTTCTTCTGATTCGAACATCCGAGGTTGTAGAAACGTCTTACGGACTCCTCTCATGGCTGAGAAAACAAGACGACTCTGAATTAAAGGAGAACGACATTGTCTATGCTGAAATATCTCTCAAGATAATTTCAAAATGGAGGATGATACTTCTGATTATAGCAGTATTATCACTAGTCGCAGCACCTTGGGGTGAACTCATTCCAGAGGTTGTTGCTCTTGCGACTTCTGGTCTTCTCAACATGATTTTCACTTTTGTCTATCCATCAGTATCAACTATCTCTCCAATACTGGCAACCGCCATAATACTCAATCTAATCCCACTATCAATTGCTTTGTTGTATCTTATCTCTAGATCATTTTCAAGACTCTCAATGTTTGTAACAGAGTAACTCCAAGAAGTCACACCAGTGTGAACCTGAAGCCTACAAAGTACTATACTCTGACATTAGGGGCTCATGGTTCTAACAGCATTCGAGATTCCCTCTAGAGTCTTCTCTATGTCCTCCTCTGTATGAGTGAATGAGAGGGCTCCCAATCCGTGGTACCCAAACACTCCCTCCTGCATGAGGTGTCCCTGAAAGATGTCCTGTTGCTTGTGATCAAAGAGTGCCCCAAGTTGTCCTGGTGTTCTAATAGGCTCAGTCAAACTTGCAGAGAGACAGCTGACGAAAGAGATTGATCCATAGCCGGTTCCAATGAGTGGCGCCTTCATGTCATGAAGCATCTCATTCAATCGGGTCCTAAAGGAGTCGCCCATCTTATTCAATCGTTCATACTCATCCTTCTTCTCCCTTAGTCGTTCAAGGACTGCTAGTCCCGCCGCCATGGTCAGAGGATGGCTAGAGAATGTTCCACCACCGACCCATCGACCACCCTCAGCTCCTGGAGTTGCCAGTGCCATGATATCCTCCCGTCCACCATAGACCCCAAGAGGCATCCCCCCTGCAGCAGCCTTTCCGAGGTTCAGAAGGTCGGGCTCTGCTCCGAACAACTTGTCCCCAGCAGTTCCATACCTCAAACGGAATCCAGTGATGATCTCATCAAAGATGAGGAGGATGTCGCGAGATTCGGTCTCTTCACGCATATAGACGAGGAAATCATCCTCTGGAGGAATCCCTCCCCCAGCACCAATCACAGGCTCAACGATTATGGCTGAAAGATCCTTTCCATGCTTCTTCAACATCTCATCGAAACTCTCTCTGTTGTTGTAATCGAATGAAACACCATTGTAGAATGGGCCATCAGCATACGGGTGGCTCAGGTGATAGGTGAGAGCATCATTCCCTCCGTGCCATCCGCCCAAGGACTTACCTATGAGTTTCCGTTTTGTGAATAACCTAGCCAACCGGACTGCATACATTGTCGCCTCGCTCCCTGTGGTTGTGAATCGCATTTTTTCAAGCAGAGGTACTGCCTCTTTGAGCTGTTCCCCGTACTTGACCTGTGGTTCATTTGGTATCCCAAAGTGATGCCCACCGTCAATCTGGTCTATAATCGCTTTCCTTACAACAGGGTCGTTGTGTCCAAGAATGAGGGAGTAATGGGTCATCCACCAGTCAATGTACTCGTTCCCATCAACATCCCAGATG
>MEHG01000174.1 GCA_001940705.1 Candidatus Thorarchaeota archaeon AB_25 | reverse complement strand
TCAACACTATCAAATTGCGCAATTGTTTCTTGTCCTATTACAGATTGATGCAGGAGAACAAAGTTCAGGACTGAACCAAGAGTGTACTTCGTGTTATCGTTATTCACCGTGTCCTCAATTGCCTCGCTTATGGCTATACCAAGTGTTCCTGGATGATCTGGTCGTTCCTTCTTGATCTTTCGACCATACTCTGTCAGGTCAGATGGACTTGGTACTATCTTCGCGCCATATGTCCGCATCATAATGCCACGGTAAGCTTTTTGCTCGTAACTTATTCGAACCATGTAGACCATAGCCTCAAGCTCCAAATACGCGCAAGCGAGCGCGACTGCACTTCCCCACTGTCCCGCACCTGTTTCGGTAGCCATCCGTTCTATACCCTCTTTCTGGGCATAGTAGGCCTGAGTAGCTGCAGTGTTCAACTTGTGGCTACCAGTTGGTGAAACATCTTCTCGCTTGTAATAGATTCGGCATGAGGTCTTGAGAGCCCGTTCGAGACCTAATGCCCTTTGTAGGGGAGTTGGTCGACCTGATCTCATCAGTATTTCGCGAACCTCTGATGGAATAGCGATTGTTTTCTCATTAGAAACCTCTTGCATAACACACTCCTTCGGAAAGAGTGCCAAGAGCGCTTCAGGACTAACAGGTTCATCGGTTGCCGGATTAAGTGGAGGCGGAAGAGGATTCTTCAGATATGGGAGGATGTTGAGAAAGTTTTTCGGTGTATCTTCAATATCCAACTGGATTCTGGCTTTTTCATGTTTCATGTTTCATTCTCCGTATGGGAACCGAATCTGAGTGTGGAGTATCCTCTGAGCAAGAGTGATGGATGAAATGATGGATAACATCAAAACGAATTAGACTTACATTGGTCAGTTTTTCAGAAGAAGTTGACACGCTGAATATGGCATATGGCGAACAGACTAAACGGGCCGCGAAGGACCCGAATGCCATTGGCCAAGGCACACTCGTGTCATTTTTCAACACCCAGAAACGGTTGTATTCGCCGGTTCAAAGAGTCTTATAAGCATTGTGCATAAATGTTCATCGATGTACGAAGATGTACATCGTGTTTTTTCATCATTACCTGTTTTGTTTTATGTAACAACCAAACTCTTTTTGAAGGAAACTTCTCGGGTTCACCTCGTTGGTGACCTAGTTGAACAGCTCTCAAAATGCAGATGATGGAATCGATTGTGAACTATTACGATTACTGTTTGATTCCTCACATCAAGGAGTTCTGGTCACACAAGATGGTAAAATCGTCTATACTAATTCTGCCCTCGCACAAGCTATAGGATTTAGACGAGAAGAAGTAGTTGGTCAAGAGGTTTCACAACTTGCAGCTATCCTGAGTCCAGATGACCGTGAAACAGCTATTGCGAGATTCTTCGCACTTAGTTCAGGAAAGAGGGAATCAGATAAAGAACGATTTCGTTTCACTGATAACGAAGGAAAGAAGCAGGTTGTTGAAATCACAGCTAGTATCCTCGAAGTCAACAAGAAAAAGTACGTTATTGCATACAGTATTGATGTCACAGGGGACGAGCTTTCAAAAGACACTCTAACCACTGAACGAAAAGCTTACAGTGTGATTGCAGAGGCAGCCCTCAGTACTGCAGATATACCTGAATTATGCAAACAGATTCTAAACGGCTTAGTTGAAACTCTTGGATTTGATCTAGGTACAATTAGACTCTACGATGCAGAAGGTGACTCCCTAAACTTGATGGCCTCTTATGGCATAAAAAAGGGAGGCACACCAGAAGTCGTTCAACTTGATGACCCCAATTTTCTTGTTGCGCGAACAGCTCGTACATTGTCACCACTCTTTACTGAAGATATTGACAAATTCCCAGAGAGTAAAGACAGATTGGGAAGAGCAAGAGAATTGGGTGTTCACGCTCTCATCTTTTGGCCTATCGTAGGATCTGAAGAGAATCTCCTCGGTGTGATAAACATTGCAGCCAAGAAACCCAAACCACTTGAAGAGGAACAAAGGACTGTCTTTGCTACAATTGCAGGAATGTTCTCAACAATTCTCGAGCGCAGGAGGACAGAACAAGAGCTCCAAGAGTTCAAAGACCGCTTCACGGCATTTGCAGACAACATGCCGGGTCCAGTATACATCAAAGATGACAAATCTAAGGTCCTCTTTATCAATCGGTACATGCGTGATGCAGCACCAAAACCAAATCGAGAAGATTGGGAGGGATTGAGCAATGTGGATCTTTTCAGGGAAGAGAGAGCTAAGACACTCTCAGAAGAAGATCAACAGGTCTTGAAAGAAGGTCCGATTGACAGAGTCCAAGAAACAACTCGAGATGGAAAGACACGCACTTTTAGAACACACAAGTTCCCAATCATTCGGGAAGGGAAGTCTCCATTAATTGGAGGATTCTCTATTGACATCACAGAACAAGTTGAGGCGGAAAAACAACGTGAAGAAGCTAGAGCTCGTGCAATTTGGATGTCAGACCTAATGGCACACGACATTAACAATCTGCATCAAGGAATAATGTCTAGTCTGGAATTAATCCTTGAGGATGATGCGTTTCCTGAACATCTCAAAAGCATTGCCCAGAGCGCATTGTCACAGGTGAACCGAAGTGTATCATTGATCAACAATGTGAAGAAGTTCTCCTTGGTAAATCAAGAGGAACTCGTTCTTGAGAAGACAGATCCAGCAGACGCTCTGACAGCCGCAATTCAGACAGTGAAGCAATCATTTCCTCACCGTGAGATAAATATCACAACAAATTTGGAATCTGGAACTTATTGTATCATGGTTAATGATTTCCTTCAAGACGTTTTCTACAATCTACTTCACAATGCAGTAAAGTTCACCGTGACAGACAACGTACGTATAGAAGTGACAACAAGTCTTGTAGAGGATGGTGAGTTCTTGCGTTTTGATTTTGAGGACTGGGGACCTGGTATTGATGATCGCCTCAAGGGGAATGTCCTCATCGGGATCGATGATCGAGTTCACAGAGTTTCAGGTGTGGGTCTTACACTTGTGAAGCAGATTGTCGAACAGTATTCTGGTAGTCTAATGGTTGAGGACCGTGTTGATGGAGACTTCACAAAAGGAGCTCGTTTTGTGGTTAGATTACCCAATGGCTGTTAAACACCGGTTTAGTCTCAAATCATTACTATTTCTCATTTCCCAGAACGGTTAAATTACGGGAATGTCCACCATCTTTAGACATAGGAAGGGTGCGTGTTGGAAGAAGAAGGTCCCAGATATGTGCTCAAAATGGTCGCACTTGGTGACGGGGCCGTAGGCAAGACAAGCTGCATCATGCGGTACACTCAGAACAGTTTTGGAGAGTCGTATAAGGCAACAATCGGGACAAATATCGCTGTGAAGGATGTTGAGATTGAGCTTAGACCTGGGGAACCTTCTGTAGCACAGGTAGTTCTATGGGACCTTGCAGGACAACCCACGTACAAAGATCTTCGTTCGAGATACATGGTAGGGGCTTCGGTTGCGTTTCTCGTGTATGATGTGACCAGACCTCCAACATTTCTCAATGTTGCGTCATGGTATGATAATTTCGTCAGTGTTTCTCCCGAAGCTGTTCTAATCCTTGTCGCCAATAAGGTAGACAGAGATGACAGAATCGTCCCTCCAGAGGCGGGAGAGATGGTCAGTCGCTGGCGAAATATAGAATACATTGAGACCTCCGCAAAGACGGGAGAAAATATCGAACAGATGTTCACCAAGTGTGTAGAGACTGCAATTCGAAACGAAGAGGCACGACTTGGCCGCGAGCTATAGCCAAGTCTTCTAATTGTACTAAATTCTATGGTACTGCTGCGAATGCATAATCCAAGATGACACTTGGGAATATGAAGAGTGCAATCACCGCAATGACACAGATCACAACTGCAGCTAGTGGAATAGTTGGTAGATTAATGCGCGAATCATCTGGAGCATCCATCATGTAGGAAAACCTCAGTACTCTCAAGTAGTAACCAAGTGAAAAGACCGAGTTTAAGAGGCCAATAAGTGCAAGCCACCACATCCCTGCAACAACCGCACTTTGAAAGAGTACCAGCTTGGACCAGAATCCAACTGTGAGTGGCATTCCAGCAAGTGAAAGCATCAGAATTGCGATCAGTCCAGCAGCAAAAGGTGCACGTTTGCTAAGCCCTGCAAGGTCGTCGTAAGTTATCCTCTTAGCCAATCTGATAGAGAGTGCCCATACTAGGATGAAAGCAGCTGTCTTCATCAGTGCATGAGTGAAAGCGTGGAAGAGTGCAGCACCAACACCCAAGTTGTAGGCCACTGGATTCACTACAGGATCCATTGCAGAAGCTATTCCTATGAAGAGATAGCCCATCATCGCAATGCTGCTGTACGCTAGCATTCTCATGATATCCTTTTGAGCCAGAGCCAGAACATTACCTATTATCATGGTGAGGATAGCGACTCCCACGATTAGGAACATCCATTGAGTCTGGGCTACAACAAACCCAACGACGAGGATTCTCATCAGCGCACCCACACCGGTCTTTTTAGAACCACCAGCAAGGTATGCGGTAACACTACCGTCTGCGCTAGCATAAGCATCAGGTACCCACTGCCAGCCAGGGAATACTCCCACCTTGAATCCGAAAGACGCGATGAACAGAACTATAGCTAGAAGAATAGTGTAGGCAGCATTAGGTGTTGTTGCAAATGAGCCCCAGATGCCATCTACAAAAGATGCCACTACAGCTAGGTCAGTTGAGCCTGTAACACCATATACAAGGGCAATCCCAAACACCATCAGCATGGTAGCAAGAAGTCCCATGACAAAATACTTGGTAGCACCATCAATTGCTTCTCGTCCAGGACCTAATGCAACGAGTATGTATGTGGGTGTTGACATCATCTCCCAAGCCAAAAACAATCCAACCAAATTTGTTGCCATAACAACCCAGATTGCGCCCGAGAAGGAAATCAGCAACATGAAGTTGTAAGGTCCTTTGTCTCCGCCATAAAGAGTAGAGGACATCAACACAAGAAAGCCAACTATGAGAATGATGTAGATAAAGAAGTCAGCCATAGGGTCTCTAACAAACTGACCTCCGAACGATTCGGCACCAAGAACGGTCGGATCAAACATCACCATCTCAAGACCAGCAATTATGAGACCGATGAAGCTTAGACCAAGTGGATTATACTTGAGACCTACTGCAAGTGCCAATATTGCGAAGACAATCAGTGTCAGAGCAGGCAATGACATTATCCATCCTGCTGGTATGATTGTCAGTAACCAATTTGTGATAGGGGACAGAATCCC
>MEHG01000173.1 GCA_001940705.1 Candidatus Thorarchaeota archaeon AB_25 | reverse complement strand
CCAGGAGAGAGCACGTGTGGACAAATGGAGGAATACCCTGAGATATGACCCAATTCCATTGCTCGGGTCGTCTTCCAATGAAGCAATTAGATACCAAGTTTCGCGAGACTTGATGGATGACGACCTAGGCTCCGTGAAACATCTGTGGGAAATGAAACAAGCGAAAAGGATGCTAAACAAGCAACAGGAAGATGGTTCTTGGCGGTATCCAAATCCGAAGGAGGATATCAGAACAATCAAGGGATACAACCAGGTTGAGACCTTCAGAATTCTGGCTATTCTGATTGAGAAATACCTCCTAAACAGAGAACATCCAGTAATTGAGCGGGCGGCTGAGTTCTTGTTTGGATGCCAGACTGAAGAGGGTGATTTTCGAGGTGTATATTGGAATCAGTACTCACCCACTTATTCAGCGGCATTCATGGAGCTGCTTATCAAAGCGGGTTATCATGACGACAAGCGGATTGCACTAGGTCTCAATTGGTTGCTCTCAAGCCGCCAAGATGATGGAGCATGGGTAATCCCATTTAGAACTGCAAATCTCAGAATTAAAGAAACCATGTCAAGACCGAATCCGATTCAATCAGATAGAAGCAAACCGTTCTCACACATGGTAACTGGTATCGTTCTTCGAGCTTTCGCGGCTCATCCGAAGCATCGTGAGCGACCAGAGGTGCAGAAAGCCGGCGAGTTGCTCGCTTCCCGTATCTTCAAAGCTGATAACTACACAGACCGAAAAGCCCCTGAATTTTGGACCCGATTCTCCTTCCCCTTCTGGTTCACCGACCTTCTTTCAGCTCTCGATACACTTTCAGGATTGGGACTATCTGTCGAACATCCACAGATTCGTGAAGGAGTGGATTGGTTCGTCGAACATCAAAAAAAGGATGGTCTCTGGAATCTCAGACTTGTGCGAGGTGCCAGTGATAAAAGTCAGAACCTCTGGGTCAATCTAGTTATCTGTAGGACCTTGAAACGTCTTCTTTCATAGGATATTCACATGCCCTCATATGTACAGAAGGAATTATAACAGGTCCATCTAACCAAGCGCCTAATCTTCAGAATACGGTGAATCAACCATGGCTGAGTCGCGAAATATCGTGATTGTAACAGGAATTCCCGGTGTTGGTAAAACAACCGTTATCAACACTGCTGTTGAACAGGTCAAAGAAAGATCCGGTGAGGATGTTCTTGTTCTAAACATCGGGACAGAAATGTTTGTGGTTGCCACGAAGGCAGGTCACGTGAAGGACAGAGATGGGTTGCGAAAATTACCAACCTCAATTCAACGGGAGGTCCAGAGAGAGGCTGGGGTAGTTATTGCAGAGAAAGCAAAGACAGCCAAAGTAATTGTAGACACCCACACGCTCATTCAAACGAACAATGGTTTCTTGATTGGGCTGCCTGAATGGGTTGTAACTGCAATTAATCCCAAGACAGTGGTCCTTGTTGAAGCAGACTCAGAGAAGATCGCCAGTCGAAGGACTGGAGACGAAACTCGAACACGAGATGCTCAAGCTGTTACAGACATCCAGATTCACCAAGAGATGTGCAGGGCGGCTGCTGTCTCAGTTGGAACCATTACTGGAGCAACCGTTAGAATAATCAAGAACCGTGAGGGTCTTGTAGAAGAGGCAGCTTCAGAACTCGCAGACACATTATTGGAGTAGAGATGACATGCAGGATATTTGGGGAAGTTTCATGGCTTGGTTTGCTACGACATTCGCAGTCTTCAAGTCACCACCATTTGCTGCGCTCTTTATCATGTTTATTTCGCTGAGCATTTCTACAACTAGTAACTTAGCGATGAAACGGTTCACAGATATGCGTAGATTGAACCGATACCAACTGGAAATCAAGCAGTTCCGTGAGATGGAACAAAAGGCGCAGAAAACTCAGAATGAGAAGCTTCTGAAGAAAGTAAAGAGAAGAAAATCATACATAGAGAGAATACAGAGAGAACAAATGAGTGCAAGATGCAAGCCGTCTCTGCTGTTCTTCATTCCGTTCATCTTCATTTTCGCGATTCTTAGAGGATTCTATAGTACAGGTGGTGTCGATGACCTTGTTGTCATCCTACCATTCAATATACAGAAAGTTCTACCATTCCTCGTTGGACTAGCCGGGCAACCAACTCCTGCAGGTTTTGGATTGAGTTTCTACGGATTCTATTTCCTTGTAGGACTTGGTCTTTCCAGTATCCTACAGCGAATCATGGGCACACAGGTGCTTACATCATAGGCAGTTCCAACTCAGGGACAGGCGCCCTTAGTCCAATCCAAATGATAGTGAATCTACAGAATTAGTCAGCTTGATTGACAATCTATGGTATCATCTGTATAATACAATTGAAACAGATTATTCTCTGATTGACCATGATTAACAGATTCCTATTGAGTCCATTAATTGACTTTGCTAGAGTGATTGCGGGATATTTTCAAGAGATCTGGGGTTTTCTGATGTTTATTGGTACAGCCTCATCGTTCATTGTGATTCTCACTGGAGCAATCATGCTCTTTGTGGGTGTTAGGGCAGGAAAGACGACGGGGAGGGGACTAATCCTAGGTGGAATTATTCTGGCAATCATAATTGCGTACTTCACATTGTATCCACCAGATTTCGAATTTAGCTAAAGAAAACACTAGCGACACCGCTTTGCTTAAAAGGACAGAGAAAGGGGTCCCCAAAGAGATACTAAGGTGTCAGAAAATGCCACGACCAGGAATGCTTACCCGATCAAGAGCGAATCGAATGGTGAGGACCCCAGGCAACCGGAGAGTCATACACAGACAGAAATTCTACAAGACCGAAGGAAGATGTGCTGTCTCTGGCTCGAAACTACAACTTCCTAGAAAGGCCAAACATGGAGTTAGAAGGGGAGCAAGCCGTTCAGCCAAGCGTCCAAACCGACCCTATGGTGGAGTAATTTCCTCAAGAGCACTACGTCGAGGTATCATCAAAGCATCTCGAGATTAATGCCATGAAACGCGTTATCTCCGTCGGAGGACTCCACGGTACCGGCAAGAGCTCACTTGCAGATGCAATTGCCAAGAAATTCAATTTGAGAAGAATGTCTGCAGGAGTCATTTTTCGGCAGCTCGCAAAAGAGAGAAACCTCACTCTGGAAGAATTCAGTAGAGTTGCTGCAGGAGATGAGGACATTGATAGACTGATTGATGACAAGCTACGGGAAGAAGCCGAGAAGGGTAACGCAGTCATCGACGGGCAACTGGCTGCTTGGATGGCTGGGGACAATGCAGACTTGAAGATTCTACTGATTGCCTCCGTCGAAAACAGAATTCGGAGAATCTCGGAGAGGGATGGAACAGATTTCGAATATGCCCGACGAGAAACCATAACTCGCGAGGGCAGTGAGAAAGCAAGATACATAGAGTACTATGGAGTGGATGTGTCGGATCACTCAGTCTATGACCTCGTCATAAACACAGACAAGTATGGTCTTGAAGAGGTAATTGCTATTGTTTTCACTGCTATCGAGGCGTTTTTTGGTAAGTCAGCAGATTGAGTGAGTTTTAGTATCAAGCGTAAGGCTCATATTGCTATCAGGAGTCGGCCTCATATTCTCCCAGTCCACAGGGATGATGCTACGAGGTGACTCGGATGCAGACCAAGGACAAGGCGAGGTGTATTAAACAATGGGTCTCTATGAAACAGGAAGAGTATGTGTGAAGACTGTGGGCCGCGAGGCTGGAAGTCTCTGTGTTGTTGTTGAACTGAAGGATGATAGCTATGTCGTTGTTACTGGTCCTAAACACCTCAGTGGTGTAAGGCGCCGTAGCTGCAATACAAGACATTTAGAACCTCTCGAAACAATCCTCCCACTCACAGCAGATGCAGATGATGAAGCGGTCGAAAAAGCCATTGAAGAGGCCGGTTTGATCGAGAAATTCAAGACAAAAATCA
Organism: Candidatus Thorarchaeota archaeon AB_25; assembly: GCA_001940705.1. Classification (GTDB taxonomy): domain Archaea; phylum Asgardarchaeota; class Thorarchaeia; order Thorarchaeales; family Thorarchaeaceae; genus SMTZ1-45. Next base: position 1,379 of record MEHG01000173.1, on the reverse strand, counting down.
GACTTGAATTATAGTTCCAAGATATTATGTCAGGAGTGTCAATTAGGTGTCGGGCAAGTTGCCTGCAGATCAACCTCGTGAATTGATACTAAAGGCGTCTGACAGCAGCAATCCTGATCATGGTTTTCAGTCGCTCGATAATCTCCCAATTGAATATCTTCTAGAGAATGGAGTAATTGTACTGGACAAGCCAGCGGGACCAACAAGCCACGAGGTGGCCACTTGGGTCAGGAAGATACTCGAGGTTGAGCGTGTTGGACATGGAGGAACCTTGGACCCAGCAGTCACAGGGATTTTGCCTACTGGAGTTGGAAACGCGACAAAGGCCATGCAAGCGTTATTGCCTGCAGGGAAGGAGTACATCTGTGTGCTAGAACTTCACAAAGGAACTCCTGAGGAAGATATCAGGAGAGTCATAGATGACTTTGTCGGGAAACTATACCAAAAACCACCTCTAAGATCTGCAGTGAAGAGACTTCTTCGAGTTCGTGAAATATACTATAACAAAATCCTAGAGATCAAAGGGAGACTGGTTCTCTTTAGGGTTGGTTGTGAAGCAGGAACCTACATCCGAAAACTATGCTTCGATATAGGTGAAGCCTTGGGTGTGGGAGGTCACATGAGGGAACTACGACGGACTCGCGTCGGCAATTTCAAAGAAGATGAACATATGTGTTCGCTCTATGATTTGAAAGACGCTTTCATCTTCTGGAAAGAAACCGGAGAGGAAACAGAACTGAGAAAGTATCTCCTCCCAATCGAGTTTGGCATTGGACATCTACCTGTCATAAATATCCGCGATTCAGCTGTGGATGCTGTTTGTCACGGAGCAAACCTTGCTGCAAGTGGTGTGGTAAGTCTGAGTAGTGACATGAAGAAAGAGGATATGGTCATCCTGAAGACCTTGAAAGGCGAAGCAGTAGCAGTTGCGAAATGTGCGGACACAAGTGACAGAATTGCCAAGGCAAAGAGTGGAATTGTAGCAATTAGCGAGCGGGTATTGATGGAACGAGGTCGGTATCCATCTATGTGGAAAAAGAAACCAAAAGAATAGGTCACTAGTCGCCTCAGCCATCTTTTTATCCATTCAAGTTTTGTATTAATTGGCTCTGGAGCAGAAGCGCGACTGACGGTACTCACTCTTCGGAGTGGAAGCTGAGGAAACTCCCGACTGCATGTCGGCACCAGTCCTGCTAGAGCAGGGAGGCGAGAGCCTCGCTCTGGGAACAGAAACGACACCCCCAAACTGGATACGACTATGATGCAGAGTTCTAATCTGTTGAGGATCAGTTTGGACCGGTTGAAACGGCCCATCACTGGGTCAGCAATCTCAAGAGTAGGCTTACGATGAGTCGACCTGAAGCCTAGGGTAGAGAGCA
>MEHG01000172.1 GCA_001940705.1 Candidatus Thorarchaeota archaeon AB_25 | reverse complement strand
TACGAGATGGGACCCATTAGACCTCCAAGTGAAGCATCTAGTCTTCTTATTCGAGTGACTCGTAATTGTGAATGGAACCGCTGTTTATTCTGTCCAGTCTACAAAGATACTGAATTCTCTGTTCGCCCAATTGAACATGTTAAACACGATATCAATCTAATTCGGGAGTACATCGACTTTCTTCAAAACCCTACTGATAACATTGTAATCGAAGAGCCCCTTGCATATGATTCTGCTATGCGCTGGAATATTCACAACACGAAGTCAGTATTCCTACAGGATGCAGACTCACTGGCCATCGGAGCTCATAATCTGACAAAAATCCTGAACCATCTGAAGGACACCTTTCCAAATATCGAGAGAGTCACATCATATGCCCGATCATCAACTATCAATAAGATGACTGTTGAAGATTTGACCACTCTACGAGAGGCTGGTTTGACACGTATTCATGTGGGCTTAGAATCTGGTTCGGATCTTGTACTCAAAATGGTGCGGAAGGGTGCATCAAAAGCTATCCACATTCAGGCTGGATTAAAAGTCAAGGAGGCTGGAATGGAGTTATCAGAGTACTTCATGCCGGGACTGGGAGGACAGACCCTCTCAGAAGAGCATGCTGTCGAATCAGCAGATGCCCTGAACAAAATTAATCCCGACTTCATTCGTCTGAGACCCCTCGCATTTCCAGTGAGAGCTCCATTGTATGAAATGGTTTCCTCTGGTCAATTTGACAGGTGTAATGATATTGAGATAGTAAAGGAACTTCAGACGTTCATTGCCAATCTTGAAGGAATTTCAAGTTACCTCGTGAGTGATCATATTCTGAATCTATTCGCAGACCTCGAGGGACAGCTGCCTGAGGACAAGGATCTTCTACTTTCGATACCACAACGGTTTCTTGACTTGGCTCAGGAAGAACAGCTGTTGTATCGGTTTGGTAGACGTCTAGGAGCATTCACAAGCCTAGAGGACCTTCATGACACACCTCGAAGGGCAAAAGTCACTCAAATCATGTCTGAAAACAAGGTTACTCCTCAGAATATCGATACTATGATTGACCAGATGATGCAACGCTTCATCTAATTCTTGCACGTCAGTAGATTTTTATCAAACCGGGGTTCGCTCCAACATTGAAACTCGCGAGGGATTGGAATGCAATTTGAATGGATTATCGGGATAGCTGCGATGGGAATTGCCGCCATCATTCTACTAGTTTTCATTGTATTTATTGTGAGCTTCCTAATACAAGGTATAGTCCTTGGAGTAGGATTAGGTTTTGTGAACGGACAAAACAGGAACATATCCTCAACCATGGTTACATCTCTCCTCATGGCACTTGTGATTTGGATTCCATGTCTTGGATGTTTTATTGCTTGGTATTTCATTAAAAGCCGGCATGAGGTTGGTTGGGGTGGTGCCCTAGTTGCTTGGTTATTGGGTGGAATAATAACAATTCTTGTAATGGTTTTGTTATTGATGTTCGTATTTACTGGATTTTGGGCTGCAATCATCGGTGGCTTGATACCACCACTCCCATAGAACTACATAACCCTGAGTATACAAAATGTGTGGGCCATAATGGACGCAGGAGAGAGAGAGACGTATCAACGACGTTGTGAAGAGGTCCTTGATGACGAGAAACGAGGAAAACTGATTTTGAACATGCGTCATGTACTTCGACACCCTCTCTTATTTCTTAAAGTTACAGATCCATTCGTCACAGCTCACCATCCAACATGTACCCGTTTTGATAGTCACTCTGTTTCAATTCGTGGGAGGAAATGGTGCATTGGTTGTACATTCAATTCTATCTCTTTCTTTGGTGCAATGTTAGTGATGCATGCAATCTGGTTGTATGACTCTATCCTACTCGTGAGGTTCTACCTCTTTTGGGGCGGTGTGATCGGTAGTGCAATGTATTTCGTCACGAGCCTTTCTGGTCTGTCTGACCGAGGAACGAAAGCAAAGATAGCATCGAAGTTCATTCTCGGCTTCTCTTTTGCAGGAATTTGCTGGTCTATTCTTCTCATAGATGGACTACTCGCTCCAGGTTTAGATGTCAAGCTTTTCTTCATTCTCATGCTGTATCTAGTCTTTGTCACTATTCTAAACATCAAACGAAGCTATGAGGTTTTCCGTGAGTGCGAGATGTGTGAGTACAAGATGCACTGGAGTAAGTGTCCCGGTTTCAGAGAAATTGCATGCAAACTGGTTGCAGAGGGTTTCGTCTACCCTGAAGAGAAGTGAACTATTTACCATCTAATCGCTTGATTGTTTCAAGAGCGATTCTGATCATGTTCTTCTCGCCTTGATCAAACTTCTGGATGAGCCATGCTTGAACTGGGTGCTTCGCGTTGCTTAAGTACTACCACTAGGTGCGCTCAGTGTTTCTGAAAAATCAAATAATGTAGTATTCACAGGTTTAGTACATAGGGGTCCCTGGTTTTTTGGTGAGTTGACAAAGTCTGATACCTCAAAAGCCTCCATCTGATCTGGAGTATAGGGCTGTAGTATTGACAAAAGTTCAGACACATCTTGATTCTCAGGGTCCAACCATGCCACCTCGTTCTCTGGACTCACAATTACAGGCATTCTGTGATGAATTGGACTCATGAGCTCGTTTGGTGTTGTTGTAATGATTGCGCAGCTCTCAAGCATTTTTCCTGATTTAGTCTTCCAGTATTCGTACAATCCAGCAAACGCAAAGGGCTCCCGACTCTTCAAACGAATGTGTGTTGGTATCTTGATCTTTCCGACCTTCTGCCACTCGTAGAATCCGTCTGCAAGAATCAGGCATCTGCGTTTCTTGAATGCACTCCTAAATGAGGGCTTTTCTGCCACAGTCTCAGCTCTTGCGTTAATCATGCGGTTTCCGATGCTCACGTCTTTTGCCCAAGAGGGGATTAATCCCCATCGCATCTCTGTAAGCTGTAATTTCTCTCTTTGGACAACGACAGTCACATTCTGAGTTGGAGCGATATTGTATCTTGGTTCAGGTCTCTTGATGACTTCCTCTACTCCAAACCTTTCAATCAGCGCCTCTGCATGGGTCAAGAGTGCAAAACGGCCGCACATGAGATTATTTTTCGACTCATTTAGTATAAGAGTTGAGGAATGGTCGTTTTTCTAAACTATAGTGAATCATTGATTGCCGACATTAATATGCATTCGCAGTTAATAGGTATACTGCGAGGGAGAGTGAAAGCACAACCCCATAGAATCCTATCTTGATTTACAATGATCACCAAGACTTCGTTCGTCGCATGAAAGGAGAGTCATTCCATGCTTAGGATTGGAAAAACATGCAGGTATACCGCATCTTTGCTTCTAGTATTACTCTTACTCAACATCATGCCTGTGGTTTCATTCAACGTAACAAGTCAAGATGTGAATTTTAAGACCAAGGAATTATCCAATATCAGAGCTAATGATCCGCATGGACCAATTGCTATCGATGGGGATGCTAACTTCTCAGCAACTGCTTTGGCCGAGGGCTGGTCCGGTGATGGTTCAGCTCAAGATCCGTATATCATTGAAAACTATGATATCACATTGGGAGTCACTCCGGAATCAGGTGTTAACATTACGAACACTCGTTCGAACTACACTATTCGAGGATGTAACCTAATTGGTCCTGCGGCGACTCCCTCCTATGGTATCTATCTGGAGAACTCAACCAATGGTAGAATCATCAATAATCTGATTACTAACTTTGCGAACGGACTCAACGTATCTGGAGGGTGTAGAAACCTCATTGTGACTGGGAACAATATCAGTTACAACTCATACGGCATTTGGTGGGATGACTCTGATAACCTTACAATCACACAAAATCACTGCTCACACAACTTCTTCACAGGTATCTATATCTCGAATTCGGATGTGGGAACGATCAGTGGAAATAACTGCAGTGGAAATGGAAATCATGGGATCAATCTGGCATACTTCTCCAGGTATCACGTTCTGACTGACAACATCTGCAACGAGAACACAGACTACGGTTTTAGACTCCAAAGTGCAATCGAGAATTCATTCGAAAACAATACTTCGAACGAAAATGAAGTTGGTATTTATGCTACTGCGTCAAATGACAACTTCATTCAATGGAATATCTTCGCCAACAATACCATGGCCAACGGAGTTTCAGACGGTATTCCTTCAATCTGGGATTATAACTACTGGTCAGACTATGGGGGCTCAGATGCTAATTCTGATGGTTTTGGAGACACTTCATATTCTTTTGGTGGAGACATTGACCACTCTCCACTGATGTTTCCTCCATTCCCGGTTGAGTGGGCTCAACCGATAACGGACCAGCATTTGGAGTTTGGTTCATACTTCGAGTATAATATTCCTGTCATTTGTCCAGCTCCATTTGAGATATTGGTGAATGATTCAACAAACTTTATGGTGGGTATGGAATCAATCTCCAGCAGTTCAATACTACCTGTCGGTGACTATCCTATAGCGATCAATGCAACCAATATCTACGAGTATCGTAATGAGGCAATCTTCACGGTCTTCGTACGCGACACAACTCCTCCACTCATAACTGAACCAGATGACCTCACGTTCAGAGTGGGGTACGAAGATCCAATGATAGAGTGGACCGCTCAAGATCTAAGCCCCCTGAGTTATGTGGTCCTAAGGAATGGGATAGAGGTCACCTCAGACTCCACAACACAAACTTCAATCTATTTCTCCATGATTCTTGAGAGCTATCAAGCTGGAATATTCAACTATACAATGGTCGTTACTGATGTCTATGGAAATGTGGCGTCTGACATGGTCCTTGTCACAATACTGCCTACTCCATTCCTTGAGGTAATGTTGCCCTGGCTCATAGTTGGCAGTGTTGCTGTAGTGATAGTCATTGTGATTATAGTCATACTCAGGAAACGAAGGTCAACCTAGGTAGAGTAACTCTAGGAACTCTGTTGCAGACCTCTCTTATCATGGACATAGACACTCACCCGTGTGCCGCAAATGTTCCTCAGAACATGAGCTGACACCTCAATATCAAAACCAATAGTACCGTCGCGGCGCTCTATATCCGTGACCATGAGAACTGCTTTCTCAATGGGTATTTTCAGATTCGTCATTTCTTCACCTCGTCTCCTCAAACGAGCCATTACTTGTGTAATAGTATTACATATTATGTTAATAAGTATTACGATGGCGGTTGATAGCGTGCATAAGCTTGGATATAAGGAGTCTAAAAATCCGGATTTCTAAGCAGAGTTATTAGTAGCTGTATGTTCATTACTTGTTCAAAGTCCGCGGGATTGATAGGATATGGCAAAAAAAACTAGTAAACGAAAATCTAGCAAAGGACTCAGTACTGGTACAACACTCGGTGCTTTGGC
>MEHG01000171.1 GCA_001940705.1 Candidatus Thorarchaeota archaeon AB_25 | reverse complement strand
ATATGCTTTTTGACCCATGAATCCTCGGCGTTGCGGAGATCGAGGGCGGTTTCTATCCCGTGTTTCCGGAGGTCTATCATCAATCTTGATAGGCTTCAATAATTTGAATATTCAACCATATTGACTTTTTAATAAGGAAGACTTCACTCTTTGTTAGTCTTATGGCATTTTGAATTTAGGTGAATTATGATGGAAACAAGTGAGCATACTGAATCAAGCGACCCACTTTTCACCGAACCATATGTGGACATCGATGAGTGGCGGGACGAGCCCGTACGCCATCGGTATGTCCATGGCGGTTTCAAAGGTACTGATACTCGATTCTCGATCTACTTCCCACCGAAGGAGCAATACGAAGGCAGGTTCTTCCAGTATATCCAACCAATATCGGGGGACGAGAATGTTGCACACACACCGGGGCCTTATACATCAAGCTACTCGATGGACTTTGCCATCGACAGCGGTGGCTATCTTGTGATATCAAACCTAGGGAGGATGGACATGTTCACTGGTGATGACCCCACCATCGGCGGGTATCGGACCAGTGCAGCAGTGGCAAAGTATTCGAGAGTGTTGGCCTCTGAAATGTATGGCGACCACCGTCCATATGGTTATGCTTGGGGCGGAAGTGGAGGGGCATACAAGACCATCAGCTGCATAGAGAACACAGATGGCGTCTGGGACGGTGTTGTACCATTTGTACACGCGACACCAATCAGCATACCCTACAACTTCTCCGTACAGGCTCATGCAATGCGCGTGCTGGAAGATAAGATGCCCGCCATCGTCGATGCTGTGGAGCCTGGCGGTAGCGGCGACATGTATGCTGACCTAAATGAGGAGGAACGAGCGGCGCTTACGGAAGTGACTAAGATGGGGTTTCCGCCAAGCGCTTGGTTCCATTACAGGATGATTGCTTTCGGCTACACAGGGGTCTTAACCACCCTATTTGACCAAATCATCAAGACTGACCCAACATATGTTGAAGACTTTTGGAAAGTGCCAGGCTACCTTGGCGCTGACCCGCCCGAGTCACTCCAACGCCGTCGGATCAACCACGAAACAACCATCAGCAAACTGCTGATGCCTAGCGATCTGAGGGAAATGGGCATTCCGGTGGCGTATTCTGCAGATGCTGCGAGTGACATAGAACCCCCTGCAGCGTTCATAATGGAGAATCTGCCAGAGGGTGACCTTCAGGGAGCTTCAATATTCCTGAGAAGCGGTGATGCTGAGGGTTGCGTTCTTTACATTGCTGGAGCTTTCGATAATATGGTCATGATTGCCTTCGGTCAGGATAACTTTCGGCGGTTGGTTGATATCAAGGTGGGTGACAAAGTAGAGATTGACAACTCAGTGTATCTCGCTTTTCAAACCTATCATCGTCACCAAGATCCGCCACCTGAATACTATGTCTTTGACCAGTTTCGGGACGCTGATGGCAACCCACTATATCCACAGCGACCTGAGGAGTTTAGAGCTGAAACGGGCGCTGGCTCAATTCAAACAGGTCGGTTTACTGGAAAGATGATTGTGGTACAGAACATAATGGACGAGATTGCCTATGCCTGGCAGGCTGACTGGTATCGTACGAAAGTGAAAGCCGCACTGGGAGAACAGTTCGATGATAACTACCGACTCTGGTTCATTGACCGTGCATTGCATACACCACCGGTGGTAACGCCACTCGACTCCCCGCCAGTAGTAACTACACGGGTCATCAACTATGGTGGCGTACTGCAACAAGCATTACGTGACGTAAGCGCATGGGTAGAGAAAGGCGTGGCACCTCCTATGAGCACTCCATATGAAGTGGTTGACGGACAAGTGCAAGTACCACCGACCGCTGCAGAACGTAAGGGAGTGCAACCTTTGGTCACTGTTGAAGTAAATGGGGGCGTGCGTGCAGATGTCAAAGCCGGAAAGAAGGTCAAATTCTCAGCGGTCATCGAAGCACCGCCTGATGCTGGTTCGATAGTCGGTGTGGAATGGGACTTCGAGGGAGATGGTGACTTTCCGGTAGTCCAGAAGCTCAAAGACACCAAGAGCGACCGCGTGAAGGTGAAAACGACTTATGCATTCTCCGAGGGCGGCACATACTTCCCTGCCCTTCGTGCAACCTTGCATCGGCAAGGTGACTCCCAAACTCCCTATGCACGCGTTCAAAACATCGGTCGTGTGAGGGTCGTGGTGGAAGCAGACAAGAAGAAGGGTGCAGGAAAGGAACTAGTAATCGAATTGAAGAAGACACCAGATGATTTTCAGAAATTCATGGACGAGTTCGTTGAAAAAATGGTACAACATGTGACTGTGATGCAGGGAACAGAAATCTCATCCGTTGAAGTTGGACCCAGAACTAATCGTTCGACAAAGTTCCAAATTACTCCCTTCGTTGGAGAAGCATTCTATACCATAAGTTTTGAAGATGTGGATGCAGGTATTGGTGTTTTCTTGGAACTCAATATTGAGGTCACAGGAGCCTACAAATTGGCTAAGAAAGCTATCCAAAAAGCAACTTCGAAAAGCATTGCTGAAAATGTGATAAAGACTCTCGATGAGATTTTGGAAGAGACTGAGTAGTCAAAATCTAATGGAAAGGCCCCCGGATGACTGGGGGCACTATTTCTATAGATGAGAAGACTGATTCTAACCAGTTAACGGTATAAAACCATCTTCAAGCATAGCCATCACTCTTCCTCGTTCGGGCTCTTCGAGCTCAGAATTTACAAGATTCAATACATCTTGAATAGTGATCTCTTCCTTCAAGTAAGAAATTTGAAGATTGTCAAAACCCGCATCAAGAACGAGAACCTTATCGAGTCCTTCGGCGTTGTCCCAGACTGGCCAATAAGGCAGGTCATCGTGGTTGGGATTTCCCGTTTTCGCTAAATTGGCCAGATAGCTCATACAAAGGTCAGTCAGTTTTTCACGACCAGGTTGGTTGTACTTGGTATGTGTATTTCCTGTCAACAGAGCTAAATCTGCCTTACCCATCCCCAAAAAGAAGGGAATCTCTGCTGCGTGATGTGCACCTAGTTCATGACCTTTGTTTCCTGGAAGGACACTTATTCCATCTTCATCCAAACTCCCCCAGTCAAACCTATACACGTATACGGGTATATCGCTGCTAGAAGTCATCTTGCTAACCACGCTATCGACACCACTTACACGCCATAACAAGGAATGATATCTCCAGACCAAATCATACTCTCGTGTATTCAATGGTGGATTCTTTCTGAACCACCCAAAGAGTTTCATCTCATCTTTTGTGCAACCAATAATTACTGGAACTTTATTTGCCCACTCTCCTGATGAAAAGGTGTCATATCCCTCCTTTGGTATCACAGTCCCATCAGTAAAGATAGTTCGCCAGTCTGCCATTCCAAAATCTCTGGTTGGAATATTCTTCGTGATGGTGAATGCAGATTTCGATCGGAGATATGAATTGATTTCATCATCCCGCATGTTGCGGAGAATCTGCCGAGCTTCTTCCTCATTCTTGGCCTTACGATCCTTCAATAGGAGCGTAACAAGAAGCTTGTGAGTCTGTGCATTTGCAACCTCAGTACTCCAGATGAGCGACAGACCACTTTCAACAACAGCACGGTGGAAGAGTCCCTTTGCAGATGGAGAAACCAGAAGTGAAAGAACATTGAAAGCGCCTCCAGATTCGCCTGCAACTGTAACATTGTTTGGATCTCCACCAAAAGCTCTGATGTTATCCCTTACCCACTCCAATGACTTCACCAAGTCAAGAGTCCCATAATTCCCACTCTGGTCTTTTGGAGAACCACTACCAGTCACCGCAGGGTGCATAAACCAACCCATTGCACCGAGGCGGTAGTTGACAGAGATGTACAACAAGTTTGATCTCCCAGCTACAGCATTACCATAGTAGGCAGAGGTGGCAGCTGAACCTATGGAATTCCCGCCCCCGTGAATATACAAGTAGACCGGTAACTCAGTCTCTGGAGTTTGAGGACGCCAGATGTTGAGGTAAAGACAGTCTTCAGAACCAGATGGACCAAGAAACAGCATTATCTGTGCTGCAGAATTCCCGAATTTTCTTGTCTTACGCGTCCCGATCCACGGAATAGGATCAAGTGGTGCTTTCCACCGTAGCTCTCCTACTGGAGGAGATGCGTAGGGAATCCCTTTCCAGCACCAAGTGTCTTTATCTGAATATCCAGACACTAAACCGTACTTTGTTTGGACAGTTGCATCATTACTCCATTGACTTGGTTCGAATGAATGGTCTGATGGTTTCGGTGCGAAGTATCGTTTGATGGGGGGAGAAATGGTTCTTTTCATCCAGATGCCTAATCTGATAAATGGGGAGAATAGAAAAGCTGCTTTCATAATTAGTGTCAAATTTTTGCACCACGCGCAAAACTAGAACAATATAGCATGAATGATAATTGTTTTCATTTCATCCAATTCACGTTACTAATACTCGTATTCTCTGTCAAAGTTTACAGAGAAACCTAACGAAACCAATGTTTGTGTGATGCTGGAAAAACTGTTATAGGCTCTAAAAAATAAGACAAGAATTTCCTTTCAATAGAACTCATTCCCTGACCCGTTTGTAATAACTTTTCACCAGCATCTCGTTAAGGATTTCAGTCCTCTCGTGGCTGAAATACAGCCTCTGGGCAAGCTTGCCAAAAAGGGGGAAACCATCTCCAAGGAGAACCGGAACCCTCGTGATTATCATCTCGTCTATAAGGTCCTCTTCGAGAAAGCCCTGAATCGTAATGCCGCCATCAATATACAGATTCTGATGCCCTAGCTCTCTCAATTGATCAACCAACGTCTTCGGGTTCTCGTTGACGATTTCGACATTCGTTCCCAGAGCCTTTGGCACGGAGACCTTGCTTCTACTCAACACATAGACGGGTTTATCATATGGCCAAGAACCAAATGTCAGAACTTTCTCGAAGGTCTTTCGTCCCATCACTATTGCATCAATACGGCTCATGAACTCAGCGTATCCGTGGTCGCTTCCTTCCGGGTTTGGAATCTCGTCTAACCAGTCGAGACCACCGTCACTTGTAGCAATGAAGCCGTCCAGACTCGTTGCAATGTAGACGAAATTTGCCATCGAAATCTCCTAGATACCACAGTTTTTGCTGAATAGATAAGTATCTTGCGAGATTTCATTTCGACCCCCCAAAAAATTAAGAATTGACACATTAGGTATGATTAAGACTTTCAGCTCTTCTTCTTTATACTTACACTTACAAACGTAAGACCAGAAGAAACCTAGAGTAGCCAACATGCTATTTTATCATCACGAAACTAGCTCAAAGTAGTCCATTGAATTATGACTGAAGCAGATAAACGCTGAGCTATCCTATTGCACTGCGT
>MEHG01000170.1 GCA_001940705.1 Candidatus Thorarchaeota archaeon AB_25 | reverse complement strand
AAACGAAAGCCGGTTCTATATAGACCTACCTAACCTGTTCCAACTGTGTGAGCGAAACCCAACTGTTTGAAACTCCTATGTTCCACCCTTACCAAGCTGGTGTCACCACCTCCGCAGTCTCCTAGAGCCTGTGAATTAGCTGGGGCATTGTCCTCTCTCATCGGGATGGGATCCCTCCTGAAGACCTGGCTTCTTTCTCCTGTCTATGTGCTAGGGCATCACTCCCAGCAACAGAGAGCGTTTCCATAGTTCTTACCACGGCGGGGTCATGATCACTCTCACTAGTCCCATCACTGAAACTAGCAAGGTCCGATTGAACATAGTGAACAGCCGCGGACTCTCCGGAACCCGATGTCTGTTCCTTTCTTGAGAGTAAGGACTTCCCTTGAGAAGGCGTCTTCTTTCGGGCTTTCAGTCGTGAGTGTTTTCCTGCTTGCACAGAGATGTCCCACTTACCTAGTCCTCTCACAGAGTGCAGTGACCTCGTGAGCATGATGAGGTGTCCGGCGATGTTGATGGCTCCATTCCTGTCAGCATTGGTCTTATGACCGCATGAGGAGCACCTGAAGTAGTTCTGTTTGGATTGAACTCCCTTGCTTCCACACTTCCAACATAGGATTGACGTACTTATTCCCTAGATTCGTCAGCCATGTGGCTATATTAACCCCCCAAATAACTGGAACACGTGTTCCAAGTATCACGTTTTTCTCCGCAGAATGAGAACCACTGCGACTACCGCAGCAGCGACTGACAGCACTAGTGCAAGCAGCAGTGAGAAAAAAAACAGCTCCATTGGATGTCGTCATTCCTACGCAATCGTTATGCGAATCTCAGTAGTAAGGATCGACCATCGCCTCCAGTTTGGGAAAGAGCGCTCTTACAAGGGGTTTCAAATCTGCAGCGCATTGCACATCGGGCTCATGGCTCGCAATCCCATCGAGGGTCTCGTATCCCATCAGGAGTCTTGTGAGTTGGTTTCTGGGCATTCTAAGGTGGTAGTCGTCTATTTTCTTCTCACTCTTCTCAGTTATCACCTTGAACACACCACCGTCAAAGGAGAGAGAATACCCCTGCTTGTAGTCCGTAACAGTCAATTCTCCTGTAAAGTCAGGAAACTCTGTGTCCTTTAACCGATTTGAGAAGAGAGGACTAATGGTTTCGATGAATCTGGTGATGGATGGTATCTTGATGTACCACGCGTATCTACCGACGTCCTTCACTTGGGTACGTGCATTCACATACTCTCTGATGCGAGCTTGGTTTGGTAGATTAACTCTTACTGGGATTCCATCCCACTCCAAAGCCCTCGATACAGCGAAGCGTAGGACTGCATCCACATGTTGGTGGTCGTCTAAGTAGAGCTCGACGATGTCTAACCTGTTCTCCCAACGAGCCAGGTAGAACACACCCACGGTCTTTCCATGCTCCTTTACGAGGTAGAAGTAGAATGCTTCTTGTTCATGAGAGGTCGTTTCGTATATGAGATAGGCAGCATCCTCTGTTCGTATCTTTCGAATCCAAGTACTTCGAGGTAGGTGTTTCTCTCGGTATGCAAGGAACTCTTCGAATCTCTTGGCATCCAACATTTCGAAGGTGACTGGTTCCTTTTCACGATCAGGCAGTTTCGGGATGAGACTAGGGTTGACTGGGTAGCCCCCGCCCAAGGCCGCAGCATACTCATATCCGAAGTTGCGGTAGAAGTAGGGGATACCTGCGATGGTCTGAATCACTGAATGAAGTTGATTCGCAAGTCTCTCGTACTCTTCATTGAGCAGACGAGTGTGCCCTCTATAGCGGTAGGATTCCAAAGTGCCCACCGCCTCCATCTCTACAGATGGGACCTCGATGCCATCAAGGAGCCATGCGTTCTGCACGAGGAGCACGCAGGACACAACCTCCCCGGATTCGGAGTTTGCGATGATGAAGCTGTTCTCCCAGGAGAATCGGGGGTAGTGCTCGAGCATTGCCCTGAGTTGGTCGACTACACCCTCGCCATGGACAGCACGGAAGTGCTCTAGCAGCGCAGGGATGTCCTCTGCAGTTGCATTCCGCATAGTGAGACCGTCACCAAGGTCTTGAGGTTTCATGATGTCTGACTGCGAGGACCTTCTTCTTATAATTTACCAAGAAACAGCTTCATGACTATGACTGCATCTTCATGATGCAGACCTGTGCTGTTTATTCTTCAACTCTAGCGTGTTGCTGCATAGTACGAGTACAGGAAGAGCAGTGTGAAGACGCCAATCAGTAGCACATTGAACCACCCGGCAAGAGCCGGGATGGTGGTGTGTACAAGCATCATCCAGACCATGGAAATAGTACCGAAGATACCCCAGACGATGTCAGCAAGCACGATGATCTTCACCTCTTCCCATGTGGCGGCTCTGTATCCCAACAGTGCCGCGACTCCAAAGCCTAGGAACTCGGAACCCATAATCCTGCCCGCCGCCGGGTCAAGGAAGGGCCATCCAGTGGCGTCTACGTAGAACTCAGGGCTCAAGAAGAACAGGAACCCGAAGATCATGCACGCTATGAAGTGAAGTAAGAATGTGTATTTCAAAATATTAGGAATTTCCAATCACGAACACCTCTCTACATCGATTAGGATCAATCGAAGTGCCGTTAGAGAGAGATGACCTTGGCTAAATGTATTTCGCGAAGTTAGCTAATGTACGAATTTATTGCGGTGATGAGAATATACGTAGGTTTTATGTTGAAAAGAACTATACAAATCACCAATCGCAAGGAGATGAGGGATCTGGAACGAGCATCTGTTGTCCTCTCAAAGGTGTGCGCATTACTTTTTGCGTGTTGTCTGTTTGTGAGTCAGGTTGACGCTGTGCCTCTCTCACTAGCTGATAATGATATCAGTTTGGAAGGTCCTAACAACCTATGGGTAGAAGTCTACAATTATACCAGTGTTTTAGAACACATTGATATCATCCGAACCGAAAGTGGCTACATCATCAGTGGGCTATATCATAACTACAGCAGTCTCGACCCCTATCGGGGAATAATCATTGAGGTTTCTACAAATGGGTCTGTTTTGTTTCAAGAGTATCTCAGTGGAGTCAATTATGATGAGATCTATTCTATAATACAGTGTAATAATGGTGATTTCGTGACAGTTGGGAACACTCAGAGTTTTGGTGCTAATGAAACAGGTGGCACCTTACCCAGACTCTGGCTTGTAAGACTCTCGAACAACGGGAGCATTCTCTGGAATAAGTGGTATGATGATATCTATTGGGGGTATTCACTTGCTGAATGTCAAGATGGTAGTTTCATAATAGCAACTGGAACTCCTCATCTCGTTCGTGTTGACGAAAATGGTTCACTCTTATGGTCTAAATCTTATCAGGATTGGGACTTCTCAGAGGCATATAGCGTAGTCGAATGTGAAGATGGTGGGTTTGCCTTCGCTGGTTGGGCTGATACTGATCCAACATCTGAGATTGACTCTCATGCATGGCTCGTCCGTACGGATTCTAATGGGACCATGCTCTGGAATCAGACATATGGCGAGGCTGATCTGAATATTGGAAGTTCACTGATACGGTGTAGTGATGGTGGCTTTGCAATTGCGGGAGAATCAGGTTCTCACATATACATCCCCGCGTTTTCTTGGTTGATTCGAACTGATGAAACTGGAAACTTGCTTTGGGAAAGAACCTACTCCAGAGGACGCGCTCACTCTGTTGTACAGTGTTCTGACGGCGGGTTTGGAATAGCCGGATTTGCTGTTGAGAGCGGGAGCTACCGGGCATGGCCTGCTCTATTTGTGAGGACTGATGAGGAGGGCAACGAGCTCTGGCGTAGCACCTGCTCAGGCTCCGATGATGACTATGCTAGCTCACTAGTGTTAAGTGATGATGGGTTTGCAGTTGTAGGTACGACGCTTCAGGACTCTTCTTCTAAAGCATTTCTTTGGTGCCTCACTGATGACTATGTTTCACCTAGATTTCCCGTTGAAATAGTGTTAGTAGTATCCCTTGGTACTGGAATCTTGGTTGTAACTATAGTCATCTGGAGACAAAAGAAAAGGGTTCGTCACTTGCAGGAATTGGGACCTGTTGTTCAAGCGACTACCATCTAGCTGATTGAACCAATGAATCGATATGTGGACCTCTTTTAGTGCTCATCGTTTCATTGGTCACTATGCTATCGCTTGGATTAACTTTCTTTATTGAGTAACCTCGTCCCCTTGCCCGGTCTCAGGGATTGTCAGGATCAGTACAGTTGCAACCACCATTATTACTACCAAATAGATGATTGAGTAGAAGTATGATGTTCCCACTCTCAGAGTCTCTAGGAGAATTGTGCCTAGGAACCCACCAAGATTGCCAAACCAGAAAGCAAGACCTGTACTTGCTCCCGACAACTCTGGACCCACTGTCTTGAACTCCTCGAGCATCGAGAGGGCAATGGGCATGACTGCAATCAGGAAGAAACCGAGAACTGCGGCTGACACGTAAGCCATCTCTGCAGTAGTACTCGTACCTAATACAAAGGTCGCGATGATTCCTACTATCAGGGAGATCATGAGGAATGGTTTCCTCTTCTGCACCTTGTCTGAGATTGCAGGAACAACAATAGCCCCAATGATTCCAAACACCAGGAGTAATACCATGACGATCGCAGGACTTCCTAGACCTGCAGTGATTGGAATTCCCAGACTCACGAGAAGTTCCTCCACTATCGCTGTGAGACCGATGAATATCCCGAACCCTGCGAAGAAACCAAAGGAGATGAACCAGACGTTTCTGTCCTTCAACATCCTTCTGATACTACCGGTAGCCTCCGCTAGTACATCAATGTCCGGAGGTTGCGGCGGTTTGTCCCGTGCCACTGCGAAGAAGGTGACGGTCAGGATTGCAGCCAGAATGACGTCAAGATAGAGAATCGACTCAACATTGGCCTGTGCCAGAGCCACTGTGAAACCGGGGTCTCCATAGAGCGGTGCTGTCCAAAGAATCATACTAAGGGCTGTTCCCAGGAGCATTCCAAGAAGCATGAACAGTGTGCTGACGCCCGTCGCTAATCCCCGCTCACCCTTTGGAAACCAGCTGACACTCAGATACACAATGCAGTTCTGAATCATGACGGAGCCGATGGAGAGACCGAACTGGCAGACGAACACCATGGCGAAGTCGTTTATCAGGAATATCCTGAGGGTGCCGAAAAGGGTCTGAATAATCGCTCCGAGTCCGGCCACCATGATTAGTCCCTTGCGGTCAGCCAGCCAACCCACAGGGATTGACAGGATGATGAACGCCAGGGGTTGGGAGGCTGTCAGGAGCACGACACTTGGGTCACCTGCCACCAGTCCGAACACTTCTGTGACCTCATTCCGGATCAGGGAGAATGTGAGCCACATCATCTGACCCACCATAAAG
>MEHG01000169.1 GCA_001940705.1 Candidatus Thorarchaeota archaeon AB_25 | reverse complement strand
GGCTCAACGACTGGTTGGTCTAAATCCTGAACAAGAGCCCGCATTTCTTCAGCAAGGTATTTTCCAATATCATCAAAATGCTCCTCGCCACCATAGAACATCTCGGCCACTCCACCAGAGAAGGAAATCTCATCAATTGGAATGGAGAAATCTAGATCATCGGCCATCATCAATTCTTTAGCTACAGTACTCTTTGCTGGCCCTCGCATTACCTCAACCAAGGCTTTTGCATATTCTCGAGCGATTAATCTTGCATCATCTTCAGGAATGATATCACCAATCTGATAGTTCATTCCCAATTGTTTCATCACAAATTGAGAGGGTCCATCAATTCTCCAAATTTTGAACTCGTCATCAATTCCTAGGAGGCGACCACCTACATTGATACAACTTGTACTAAGCACCTGGCCCATAGATGCAATAGCCATGTTGCTTGTGCCTCCTCCGATATCCACGTGCAATATTGTCTTTTGACGAAGACCTGATTCAACAACAATACCACTCCCCATCGCACTTAGCAGAGACTCTAGGTTCACACCTGCAACCGCACTCACAAATTTCCCAGATTCTGAAGAGAGTCGTTGGACAATTTCTGCAGCATTCTGTTTCTTAGCTGTTTCACCCGTAACAATAACCGCACCTGTTTCAACCATCTCAGGAGTGATTCCTGCTTTCTTGTATTCTGCCTCGAAGAACTCTACAATTACATCAATGTCGATAGTGTACCTATCAAGTAAGGGAGTGAGGATGATCGGGCTTTCGTATATGATCTCTCGATTCACAAGATAAAATCGATTCGACATGTTAAGAAAACTAATCTCTCTTCTCAGAGTTAATCGCGAGAAGATGAGATGCGAGGTTGAGGACCCAACATCGATACCAACACTTAGCACTTTCATGTACTCGACCTTGTCAGCAGGAATATGACCCATGAGCATTTCTACAGGTACAACTGGTTCTTCTTCTTCCTCGTCTTCTTCTTCTACAGGTTCTTTTTCCGCTCTAGAGATTCGTATCCTCATTTCTTTGCCATGGTGCTTTGGCAATTCTACTTCCTCTGATCCATTCAGAATTTTTAACTTCAAATCCTCAGGAATCTCAAAGTCCTGTTCGCATTCGGTACAGAAGAAGGTGAGGTTGATAGACTGATCACTGCCAGGCATGGTCGGTCCTTCTTTTCTGGGAACTGGTTTCTTCTTTCGTCTGTTTGCTCCGTCCCATACAGCTTTGAACATCCACATGACCATTGTCAGTAATTCGTCAAATTCTTCACATGGTTTCAGAACAGAAGCTAAGGCAGGTTTGAACTGTACAATGAGCTGGCGAATACCGGCAACTTCAGTAGCATCCTTCTCTTCGTGTTGTTGTATTAGGTCAAGGTAGGTCCGTTCAAAAACCTCTCCCAATTCTGCAGCGTCTTCATTGAAATTCTTTCGAAAGAACTCCTTTGTAACCCCAATGACACTTTGTCTCATGTTCTTGACGCTATCGATGTTCATAGATAATCACTGGATTGTCGCGCATATAAACAATATGTTTATATATTAAATAATACAATATTGTATTATGTCAAGGAAGAAGCGTAGAACTCTCGCAGAGCGTGCAGAATCGATTTTCAGGTTTATCGATGCACAACCAGAGTCTTTTCCCAAATCTGAATTCCAAAGGATTGGTCTCAATCCGACTACAGCTGAGAGTTGGGTTCGTCTCATTGAATACATACAAGGTCAGCCTAGAATCAAGGTGACTAGAATTAGATCTTCAACCTATATTGAAAAGATTGAGAATCGGTATCTCAGTATGTTGAGGAAGAGGGTACTCGACTCTAGTCTCTCATTGAAGGAACGCGAAGCCACCATGGATGATTACATCACTGCACTCGTCACACTTGAAAGAGCTGAGATGGGGCGAATCAAAAAATGATGTTCAGCAACAATAGATGAATGAAATTATCGTCGTAACCAAGAATGTACCATGCGTATGTATGAGGATAGTATGTTTTCCTAAGAAAACGCCGCGGAAAAAGATGGTACACCAGCTCACTTATGCTTAGACTTATATACGCAAATAATAGCGCTTGGGAAGCATCCTCCTTGGGCTGTGATTTTGCATATCCTTTGGCTAAGATTGTACGCGGCCATATCCCAAGAGGACGTAAATAGGTGATTCAAAAAATGGCAAGACCGGCACGATCCGCAACTAACCAGCGTAAAGGTATGGCAATTTGTTCAGTTTGCGGTGGTAGTGATTTTTACCAAGACTTGACACGAGGCGAACATATCTGCACTTCATGTGGATGTGTGATGAGTGAGAGAATCTTAGATACTGGACCTGAATGGCGAGCATTCACTGCTGAAGAGCGTAATGCTAGAGCACGAACAGGTTCACCAATGACTTTGACAATGGCAGACAAAGGCCTTGCTACAACCATCGGCTGGAGTGACAGAGACGCAAATGGACGCGCAATTGCCGCAAGCAGCCGTGCAGCAATCTATCGGATGCGAAAGTGGCAAATCAGAACTCTGGTACATAGCTCTCAGCACAGGAATCTCAGCATTGCGATGAGCGAGATGGACAGACTCACATCACAGCTAGGAGTTCCTCATGAGACTAAAGAGACCTCTGCACTGATTTACCGAAAAGCCCTAAGCAAACGCCTCGTCAGGGGTAGAAGCATCGAGGGCATGGTGGCAGCAACCATCTATCTCTCTTGCAGGATTCACAAGATCCCAAGACAGCTTGATGAGGTGGTCACAGAGGCAAGAGTCAACAGGAAGGAGCTTGGTCAGTGTGTACGCCTCATCCTGCGTAATGTTGACGTCAAGGTCCCAATCCCATCAGCAAATGACCTCATGCCTAGGATCTCTGCAGACCTTGATCTTGATGGCAAGACTGTCCAGACGGCGATGAACATCATCAATGATGCTCGAGAGAAAGGTATCACAGCAGGAAAGGACCCCGGTGGTCTTGCAGCTGCTGCACTCTATATCGCAGGTATCATTGAGGATGACAGACGCACTCAGAGAGAGATTGCTGAGGCATCAAATGTCACTGAAGTGACTGTTCGTAACAGGTACAAGGACCTGGCAAACAGCCTCAAAATTACAATCAAACCATAGTGGTTGGGAATTATCCCAACTACTTTCTTCTTCTTTTTCGATACACTAGATTCATTTGTTGAGATTTTCTAACAGATTCTAGATTCCAATGACCCAGTTCATCCTAGCCCTATGCGGATTACCTGCTTCTGGCAAGTCAGCATTAGCTGATGCCATTCAGAAGGCGCTAAAGTCTGATGTAGAGATAGTGAGAACTGACGAATGGCGAAACGACTCATATTACACAGACTGGACACCCGAGAAGGAAGGTCCGGTACGTCAAGCTGCATTGGTCAGAGTTGAGAAATTGATCACACAAGGCAAGAGTGTGATTCATGACGACACAAATTATTACAACAGCATGAGGCACGATCTGTTCAAAATTGCTCTTGACAACAGATGTGCGTTCACTGTGATTCATGTGTCCACACCTGTAGATGTTGCATTGAGATGGAATAATGAGAGACCTGACACTAGAATTCCAGACAGTGTGATTGAACGAATCAATGACAGGTTCGATTTACCTGGAAGACGCTATCTCTGGGACGATTCGATGATGGAAGTGAATATGGCAAGCAATGAGATCGATACAGTGGTTGTGGATATTGTGGGCAGGATTCAGGAACTTGAAATCGCAGTGGAACCTGAACCAAGATTGATCACGAACACTGAATTTGAAAGGCTAGATGTTGAAACAAGACAGACAGTGTCAGATTTCCTAGAAAAACATCCTGATCTTAGAGGGAATAAGGAGGTATCCGAGATTAGGAGAAGTGTTCTCAAACATGCAACACAAAGGAAGATACCTATGAGAGGTGTGCATGAACTGCTTCTTGAGAGACTTGACAAATTGTTGTGAAATTGAATGGCGGCCTCCTAAGAGAATCGAACTCTCAACGCTTGCACGTTCATGGGTTTGAAGCCCACGGAACCAGACCACCGGTCCTGTAGAAGGCCAGATTTCATCTGAGGAACGAATCATTCCTAATCTAAAGGTAACGGCTGATGACTTCTTGGGTTTCTCGTTTCCACTCGATGCTTTTCTTTGCCAGTTCTGACGCAATATTTCCAGGTAGTGCTTCATCGCGAGGAAGGGACTCAATCTGAGAAAGCCAACCAGATGTGGTCAAAGTGATAGGGTGCATTCCATCCTCTCCTTCAACGGCCTTTATCA
Source organism: Candidatus Thorarchaeota archaeon AB_25 (assembly GCA_001940705.1). Taxonomy (GTDB): domain Archaea; phylum Asgardarchaeota; class Thorarchaeia; order Thorarchaeales; family Thorarchaeaceae; genus SMTZ1-45. The sequence continues at coordinate 1,142 of MEHG01000169.1, read as the reverse complement.
TCATCTCTCGGCCGTGCGCAACTTGATGGTAAACATCATTGAGGGGGGATTTATTGAGAATCTCACGGACCAATCTGTCCCAACAAGTCTTGGCTACAAGAGCACGTTTCAACTTAGCTTTATCTTCGCTAGGTAGAGAGTCATATTTCGCCAGAGCATCGTTCAACGAACCTACAAGATCATCTAGAAAAACGCCTACAGCAACTTCATCCATGCCCTCTGCTTCAACTCCAACCGATGATTTAGCCCCGTCGACAGAAATGTTGACCTTCGCCTTTTCGCCAGCAATTCGAAGTGAGAATTTCGCATCTCCATTGAAGACCTGACTCTCGGCTTCATTATATGCATCCAATATCACATTGGGTTTAGAAGCAACTGAATACCATGTGATTCTGAAAACTGTAGCAGACTCATCAATAGAATAATTCAATTTGCGTGAGACCTTTGCCATATCTTCTGAAGCATCCAACGGTCGTGCCTCCTCAAGGATCTAATCGATTATCTACTGGCTTCCTTATCAAGCTTAGTTGTAGCTGTTTCTACGTCATTTTTAGAGGCACCAATGGCTGCATTCATCACTAAGTAGCTATGGGGATAATTGTCGCTTGAGGAACCATATGCACCTTTCTCGACAGCTCTTGGTCCAGTCACACGTGCGTTGTATAATCTTGCACCAATCTCTTTGACATCGAGTCCATCCATTGTGATTGCGTAAGCTACAGGGTTCCAAACTGAGAGAACTCTTTGTCCAAGCTTGTCTGCGATTTCATCAAGCTTCTCATGCAGGAGTTCCTTATTCTCAACCTGTTGTCCTTGAAGATCTTTGTAATTGTTCAAACCAAGTGCAAGTAGAGCAGCGAGAGTCTGTACAACCGGAGCGGCAGATGCACGTCCCGCATAGGTCTCGGCGACCTGTTCAATGAACTCCTTAGACGGCGAAACGATTATTGCTGCCCCTACAGGTGATAGGAAGTTCTTGTCGCTGCTTTGAACAACTGCGTCAACTCGTCCAGCATCAGCCGCAGAACGAATCTCACTCATGGTTCGTTCAGATTGGACTCCGTAAGCATTGTTGATGACTAGCGGCACATTATGTTCTGCACACATCTTTGCAATGTCCTTTACTGGGTCTGACTCTCGTG
>MEHG01000168.1 GCA_001940705.1 Candidatus Thorarchaeota archaeon AB_25 | reverse complement strand
CTTCAAAGAGATGTACCTAGATAGACCTACATCCTTGATCTGTACATCAGTCGAGTCCCACTTTCCAAATAAGAGAAGTTCAGCAGGTTCATGAGGTGGGGTTTCTTCCACAACTGGTTCAACAGTTTCTTCTTCAGACATATCTCACACTAATCTCCAAAGTGTTGCTAAACGACGAGCCACGTTGTTATCATTATAATCCTTTGGGTTAAGCAATAGCCAATCAATGTCCTTGCTTTTCATGCCCTCTATGTTTATGATGACTATTAATGATGAATATTGTAATTTGAAGGATTTTCACCTAGCTGTTCCAAGATCCATACTACTCCTTCATAGATATCAGAATCTGGGTTAAGATATGGCTTGAGGAGTGGTATGACTTCTTTGCCTATACTAACGATTGCGCCTGCAACTCTGCTGTCAATCTCATCATCATCACATTCCCATTTTGGATGATGATAATGCAATCTGTTAATGAGTGATTCAAAGGCGTCAACACCCTCAAGTTGAGCAAGATACTTGGGACCAAGTTCACTAAACTCGCTCCATGGTGCATAAGAAGGAACCCACGGTAAGATTTCCATGAATCTCTCCAACTGTGAAACAATCTCTCTTCGCTTATGTTTGACACAGATCTCAAGAGCAGTTTCCAGTGCTTTGAGTGAAGTGTATTGGATTGAAATTTTGATATCTCTACATCCATATGCATCGAAGTCGTATTCGAGGTCATTGACCCACTCTGCAATTCCCTCGACTATATCACTTTGATCACATTCACTCAGTTTTTCTAGCGCAACCTCATGGAAAGTATAGTTTTCATCTTCAGGATAATACGGTTGTTGAATCGCTTTGAGCATGATGTTATGTCTATCTGGGTGGGTTGACTTTCCTATCTCAATCAGAGCATTGGGGATGATATGTTCCACTGCTTCATAGTAGTGGATGGTTCCTTTGTCTGGGATTTCTAATGGAGGGTTATCTTCCCAATCCTCAGGAGCATTCTGGAAGAACTGTTCAATGATCTTAATCGACCTCTGGAACCGCTCTGAATTATTCTTTTCCCCTTCCATAGAGAAATCACAGGTCTTGTTTTGTTATTAACTTTGTAGAACTAGTGCTTCTTGAAACCCACTCATCGTATTCGGTTACATAGAAATCCGATGAATGAAAATAAAAAGCAGACAGCTATTTCGGACTAATTCCGTTACTATCGAATCGGCTTTTCTTTTCTTCCGTAGATTAGCGACTCCAGGCCGACTCCGTTGACTTTTATGACTTTCCACGAAACCCCCGGCAGATCACCGATTGGACCACCCTGAGCACCACCAATCCCCTCGACGATGACAGAGTCATGTTCATCTATGTATTTCAGGCCACCATCCCCAGGTATGAACGCTGTGATCTGTTTTCCGTTCTTTGAGAGTTGAATCCTTACAGCCTTTCGAATAGCAGAGTTTGGCTGTTTTGATTCGATACCGACTTTTTCGAGTACAATACCTCTTGCTTGAGGAGCGCCCTCTAGTGGGTCGGTCTTCCTCTTTAGCTTGAGAACTCGCCTCTTGTAAGCGGGCTTCTTCCAGCGGAACTTCTTCCTCTTTCGGAGGAGAGGTCGAGCTGCGAACTCGCCCAATGGGGATTTTGAACCTGTCAAGTTAATTTACCTCGTATTGGTGAATGTACCATTCAGAGTACACTCTACTTGGTGGTTATCGGCTCCGGCCTGTTGTAACCTTAAAAGGATTATGAAGTAGTGCCGTTATGTTGCGGATTAGGCAGCACTCTGGGTGAGTTGTATTGAACAGTAAAGAACTCCCGAAAGTGTTTCATTATCAGAGGCAATCGCTTTCAGGGCAAATGTATAGAGTCCACTGTCTCTGAGTATGCATATAGTTCCCTGCAGGTACCCACGTTCAGGTTTTTCCACAGTTTTATTATAGAGGAGAGACCTCCGTTCTGTTTCATTCAAACTCTGGAACTCTGATGGCGTCATGTTCAGCATTTCGTAATAGAAATCAACATTGTCAGGTGCATTCTCCCAATCCTCAACAGTAACACGATAACGTAAACGACTTTCAAGTGAATATTGTGCAGGTTGGACATCACATGAAATGACAGTCCATTCGCCAAGAATTATTGCTTCTCCTCCATCAGGGCTCTCATGCAGGATGAATGTTGTCTGTTCAACAACAGAAGATGCGTATATGTTAGTCCTGAATGCCATCACGACAAGTAGACACAAGACGAGGAAAACAGTGACCCTTCTCCGAACTTTCAATCTACCTCTAATTTTTCTATGTTTCTCCCAAAGTTCTGGTTCAGACTCCCATATCTCAGTGTCACTCTTTCCCTCTAGAATCATCCAATTAGTCATGTTGGTCTGAAATAGTTTGAAACTGACCAGAAGGCTGACAATCGCTATAGCTATAAAGATTATGAGAATGGTCAAGATTAAGGAAAATGGCAGTTCGAGACCAAAGTAACCAGCAAAAATACCTATTTCTGGAGGAACAAATCCCGAGAGATGACCTGCAAGGATCGTTATGAAATTCATCGGACTCAGAAGACGCACACTATGGGAATTTGATATCCACCACACAAGAAGTTGAATCCCAACAACAGATAGTATACCCATCATAGCGGAAATGAGAACATCATCAGTGACTGTCACCAGCAATATTCCGAATGAAACAAGGATCAAGGAAATCACGGATGTTGTAACAAATGCAGCTGGAAAATATGTGATATAACTTGAACCTGATGGAGAGGGAAAATCGATTCCAAGGACCCAAGGCTCTAGGAATAATGCCACGGTGAGAGTAATGCAAAATCCCATGACTAGAGCATACATTTTGAGCACGATACGAAAGAAGACTTCTCTCGAACTCATTCCTACTCTGGAGAGTTCAATGATCCGTTTTCTGGTTGCAGATGTTCCGAGAATTATGCTTGATAACGAGAATATCGGAAATCCAATGGTCAATACGAAAGCGATGACACTCATAGAATTAGAGAGGACTTGAATTTCTGTATCGTATCTCACCTCACCACGCTGCGATACAATAGTAACGATGACAACACTGGATGCAATTATCCAAAAGACTACCCAGAGTCTAGTGTGTAAACCAGGTCTTTGATTCCAGACCTGTCTAATACGCGAATACATTCATCCACCCTCAGCACTACAACTTACTACTGATTAGGATTATAATACATCTGATTGAATTATTTTTGTACAGAAGCCACTCATCAGGTAAAAATGAGCCTTATTCTTCTTCAATCCATTCAAGTTCTTCAACCGTTTCCTCTTCGACCTGCATATATCTAATCGCCCAAGCCTGGACCTTTTCCATGAAAGCATCCTTGTTCCTGATGAAATAATGACTCAACTCACCCTCTGAGATGTGCTCATCAAACCCATTAATCAACGCATCCGGTGATTCATCATCTGTAGCATTGACAGTGAACCTGAGATAAGGTTCTACTCGAGAACCTTCAACAGAGTAGACGCCAAAACTAAGTCTTGCATTCGTCGATTCAATGACACGGAGCTCGCATGGAGGACTTGACTTTGTATATCCTTTGTCTGTGAGATCAGATAACAAATTTCCCTTAAGTTTGGAGTAGTTTGCTATCTGTTCTTGTGAAATATCCGAGGTGATTATTCCTAAAATTCGCTCACATTCTTCTTCTGCACCACGACCATGGGTGAGTTCAATTGTATGGCGGTCACCTCTGAAGAAGAGTTCTGAAACTGTGGACTGTGCATTCCATTTGAGATGCGTATCATCTTCCCAAGAAATCTCGACAATCCATTGTTGTCTTGTGACATTAAGATATGTTCCTGGTGCAAGACGCTTCAAGGCTAATCCCTTGCCACGGAGAAACATGCGAATGTATAGCTCCTCGTGGAAGACTATACTCTCATCCTTCTCGGATACCGTCGGCAATGTAATGTCGAATTTATACAATTTTCCAGAATAGATTCGCTCAGGAGCAAGAAGACCGTTGATTTCCTCTCCCGTCAAAGCTCTTCCGAGCTGTCGGTGAACCTGTTTGGGACACTTCGAGGGTAGAACAATTCTCCAACATGATTCATGATCTACAGCGTTATCGATAACTATGGGACAGGCTGATTTATCATGTTCAATACTCACTTCGATTGTTTCTGCTTCGTCTAAGAACTGTGCTATTCGCTGCGGGAGTTCCTCAGGGGTGGACCGTGCAGCCTTGTAAGAAACGTATGGTTTTAGAAAGTCCAAATCATTGAACTGGATGTCCTCAAAGACGCTCCAAGTAACAAAGAGCCCAGAATCTGTGAACATTGGTCCACCTTTAGCCATGGGCCATCGGAGTAGAGAGATCAGGTCTAAAGTGTGTTCAAGTGTGACTGTCTGAAGTACATTATCTTCAGCATCATTGAATGTGACTTGGCATTCACCGGACACCATTTCCAAGTGCACAGTAACAGGAGTTGGTCTGCTCACGGTTTCAAGATAACGTTGAAGGGAGTCAACCACGCGTTTGTAAAATGATTCTTGTAACTGAATTCCAGAAACAAGTCTTGTTCTAGGTACCCCAGAGAAGGTTTGACGAACAGCCCGAATATGTCCTACAGTTGAACGACCCCCACTAATCACTTCAAGAACACCGGAGTCAATCGCTTCATCATCACCAGGTCCTAAACTCCAAGTTTCTATTCCTATCTCAGTTTTCTTACCAATCATAATTATCTGTGGGAGTCCAAGAATATCATCAAGACTATGCTGTGTCACTGTTTCTATCGCTGTATCAGCCCAAAGAAAACCATCCTTGGCTACAGGTTTATGAGTAAAACAACCTACTAACAATCTTGCCTCATTAGAGGGATCTTGTACAACAATCCACCAAGGTCGAGTCACATCATCCTCCGACTCAAACTTGATTCCGAAGACAATGTCGGGCACTGTTTCATCAGCTAGAACCTCCATCTCTTCTTGTTGAGGATGTGTGGACATTATTTTGATTGGTTGTGTCTTCAACTTATTTTGTGAACGATAAAGTCGTTGTGAATTGATTTTTCCCACAGTCATAGTTGCATAAGATTTGGCATCACGTGTATCCGGAAGCCTAAGACGAAGTAAATCCAGGATATTAGGAGGATTGTTTTTTTCCTTTAGGGTTTCCTTTTTGAAAACTAACCGTAGGGGAATCTGTCTGGACTTATTTTCAAGCTGAGCAATCAGACTTTCTAGGGATTGTTTCGAGTCTGCACTAGGAAGCTCGTCTGGCCATAGTCGTGTTAACCAGGGGAGCATAGTTAGCGCGAGCACTTTCATCCTTATCCGTAATTTCTTCTCAGGCACAACGTCATCCAATCTCCGTTCCTGGATAACAAGTCCTCTCCCCTTATTCTTGAACCTCTTGGACCAACCCCTCAGGAATGGAACGTGAGTCAGTTCAATTGAGAACTTGGTTATTGAATGATGGATGATTACCCTGATGTCGTCATGCATTGATGAATCACAAATAATGGGTAGTTTCCACATATC
>MEHG01000167.1 GCA_001940705.1 Candidatus Thorarchaeota archaeon AB_25 | reverse complement strand
ACTATTAGGAATCTAGATGATCACGTGATTGAGCATGACGTTAGTGATTCCAGTAAGAACCTGACATATCATTGTAGAAAACCCGATCCTAGTTTGACCCCTCTTGTAGACATAACTGTGTGAGACCGAAGAATGCAGATAATCTGGTCTAAAGGTCTCCTGTGCCATGTTATTTCCAATGTACCTCTCCCATATTATACACTGAGCTGACAATAAAGAAGAAATGGGGGAACCCACTCCTTTTATTCCATTGCCATGGTGAAAAGTCTTTGATGATATGAATTAAAGGATGTGATAAAATGGGAAAACTGGACAATAGAGTCGCTGTGATAACTGGTGGCGCAAGTGGAATTGGAAAAGCAATAGCGGAGTTGTTCGTGAAAGAAGGAGCCCGGGTTGTCGTTAGTGACATCCAGGATGAACTTGGTGAAACGTTTGCTAAGAGCCTTGGGGACAAAGCTACTTACACACACGCTGATGTTAGCTTGGAGGACGATGTAAAGAGCATGATTGATCATGCTGTGGACACCTACGGTCGTCTGGACTGTGTCGTCAACAATGCTGGGATGGGCGGCGTTAAGGGAGAAATCGAGTCAATTCCTGTCGAGGGCTTTGATCAGTCAATAACCATTCTACTTCGTGGAGTATTCCTGGGAATGAAGCACGCTGCACCAGTCATGAAGAAGCAAGGCGGAGGGAACATCATTAACATCTCGAGTGTCGCTGGTCTACGTGGTGTATCACAGAACCATCCATATAGTGCAGCTAAGGCTGCTGTTCTCCAGCTGACTCGCACTGTTGCGATGGAATTGGCGTACTACAAAATTCGCGTGAACAGCATCTGTCCGGGATCGATTGTGACATCTATTTTCGGTGCAGCTAAGGGACTGTCTAGTGCTGAAAGTGCCCAGGCCTATGAGGGGTTGAAACGTCTCTTCGAAAAAGGTCAACCAATTCGACGTGCTGGTCTCCCTGAGGATATTGCCAACGCAGCACTCTGGTTAGCAAGCGATGACTCAAGCTTTGTCACCGGACATGCATTGGTTGTGGATGGTGGTGTAAGCGCTGGACAAATGTGGACGCAGCAGATGAGGTGGATAGACATGATCGAGTCGACCCTTGGATTGGATCCTTCTGAGTAGGTGCCAATCACAGAGAAAGAGTGAGAGAGAGGAGGATCCTCTCTCGATTCGAATTTCGAAACTACATCTGTTTCTCTTGCCTGTGCAGCCAGCAATATTATGCGAAGAAAATCTTAATACAAAATGTGCCCAATGTATACAGGCCGTCTGAGGGGCAAACTCTCGATAGCGTCTGGGCTTGATGTGTCGAGCTGAGCCATAAACACATTCGAAAGTTGGCTGAGCGACTAAGACGACACAAGCGGCAGAATGACGATCGGTAACATTGAGTGATTATCTGCCTGTTCGATGGTATTAATTACGAAAAAGAACGTGTTCCCGGACGAGAGCAATTGAACCACTATCGAGGCTTAGACTCAGACGGCTTTCTTCATTTCTACTGTCCACGAATATCAGAATTGTTTAATATCTGCGATTCAAGGATAACTCATGCCAATTGTTGATGTTAAGATGTGGAAAGGTCTGTCAGTCGAAGCTGCGGAAAAAATAATCTCGGGAATCACGAAGGTCTTCGTTGAGATGGGAATTCCAGAGCGAGCTGTCGAGGTCGTTATCCATGAGATCCCAAAGACCCATTGGGGGATTGGGGGAAAACCAGCTTCGAAAGCGATGCCTGACGAAGAACCTCCCTAAGAAACTCCTGAATACTCTTGACAGAGAATCTGTCAAAGATTTCACGTGTCATGAGGGTCAGAATTTGATAAGCAATAGCTCTTTCTCTATCTCCTTCAATCTCTCGTTGAATCGTTGATTGAACTCAGAAAGGAGGTCCAGATAACTACCAAACCATGCAGAAAAGACTGTGACGACTTCCTTCAGTTTCTTTCCCTCCGCACTCTCCTTGATATCCTTAGGGAGTGTCTGCCATGCTTCAAGAATGTGATTCATTACTTTCATTCTACTCTCGATGAATCTCTCAGCAACTTCCATTCCGGCCCTGAAACCATCGAGAAACGGGATTGTTTCTCCCCCATATAGCTGAGTCCTAGAACCTGGCATGGAATCTTTTGTGATCATCTGTCGTTGTTCCAAATTCGCAAGGTACCGGGATATTTGACTCCTTGAATACCCTGTGGCTTTTGCTATCCGTTCCTGTGTTAATGGTTCTGGTGAGAGGACTATCATTGCGTATATCCTGGCAATCATGGGGTCGTTGCCGCGGAACTTCACCATCTCCTCAAGGGTTTGGATGAAGGATGTTCTGATTTGGTTGAACTTATCATCGGTCAAGGTTTTTCCACCCAGTAAGAATTCTCATATTTTGCATATTTTGCGTAACAATGAAAATTTATAAACATTCAGTTCCGAGTTTCAACCATGGACGAATTTGAAGAGAAGCGATTCAACACAGGTGAGCTAGAGATCAACTATGTTGTTGGACCAGATACTGGGCTCCCTCTAGTTCTTATTCCTCCCCAAGGGGTTGACTGGACGAATTACAAAAAGGTCCTCCCCCTACTCATCGAAGAGTACCATGTCTATGCTGTCGATATTCGAGGACATGGAAAATCTGATTGGGCGACCGGTGATTACAGTTTCACTTCAATTGGTCGAGATATGACTGCATTCCTGGAATCTATAGTACAAGGACCTGCAATCATCTCTGGTAACTCTTCAGGAGGGCTCGTTGCGCTTTGGTTAGCAGCAAATAGACCAAGTCTTGTCAAAGCCATAATCATGGAAGACCCACCATTATTCTCAGCAGACTGGCCAAGAATTAGGGAGGATAGCTATGTCTATAGGGTCTTGCAGGTCACGGTGGAGATGAGTAAGGAACTACATGAATCTAGAAGTATCTCTGGACTAGCAAGAACATTCATGAAGATCAGAAGACCCTTACCAAATGGTAAGATTCGTGGGATTCCTCGTTCTGCTGCTTACTTCATCTCATTTCTGATTCGAGCGTCCCAAAAGATTCGTGGCAAACCCTCCTTACCTGGCAGTCTTGGTAAAATTATTGAAGTACTGGTCGATTTCGACCCAGACTTCTCCCAAGCTTGGGTCGATGGTCGGATATACGAAGGTCTAGATCATGTTGACGCATTGAAACGAGTAGAGTGTCCAGCGATTCTTCTCCATGCAAACTGGGTGCGCCATCCGGACTATGGTCTTGTTGGTGCTATGGATGATGAAGATACTGCGTATGCCAGAGAACTTGCACCAGAAATGCAATTCAAACGGATTGATTCAGAGCATGTGATACACAGTCACGATCCTGAGCTATTCGTGAGTTTAGTTGATCAATTCATTGAGTCTTTGGGTTGAATTATTCGAAGGTGAATTTCTGCTTAGATGCTAATTTATATGGCCATACAAGGAATTTAGTCGTCCTGAGGTGGGTTGTTGACACGTCCTTTGAACTCTACTGCTGGAAAGAGAAAACATGCAATCGCAATAATCGTTTCTATAATTGTTATTTCTTCCATCGGCATAGCTGGTTTTCTAGTTTCCCAAAATCCTATACAACAGGCACTAAACGCACTCGATACGAATATCCATGAGGTCATAGATGATCAGCATATTTCCGGAGTAGCTGCTTGTGCAGTCAAGGATGGTGAAGTAGTATGGATGGGGACCTATGGCTATGCTGACCTCGACCAGAACATCAGCGTAACCCCGGATACAATATTCATGCTTGGTTCACTATCAAAGATTGTAACTGGAATTGCTTTCATGCAGCTCTTCGAGAGGGGCCTTATTGATCTGGATGATGACATCAATGATTATCTCTCGTTTGATGTTGTCCATCCCGACCATCCTGCAACAGCAATCACTCCTCGAATGCTTCTCTCACATGTTTCTGGCATCCGTGATAACTGGTTAGTTTTAGGTCCCCTGGAGGTCTCGGGAATAGACACTCCTCTTTCCCTAGAGGAATTCACTCAGGACTATCTCACACCTGCTGGAACCTATTATTCTGCTGTTAACTTCAATGATGCTGAGCCTGGCACTGCGTATGATTACACCAATGTGGGATCCACTCTTATTGCATATCTTGTTGAAGTTGTATCTAACACAACCTTTGAGGATTACTGCCAGCAGAATATCTTCGTCCCACTAGGGATGAACGAGACTTCGTGGTTCTTGGATAATCTCGACACAGACATGATGGCCATTCCGTACATCTACTCAGGGTCGACTTTCACACCCTACGGACACTATAGTTCTGCAGTCTATCCCTGTGGGTTCATGAGAACAAGTGTGAGCCAACAAGCTCTGCTCTTAGCTGCACTGATGGAGGGTGGTACTCTTGGGAACACAACTATTCTCAGTAACAGTACACTCCAATTGATGATGACTCTACACTACCTCTCTCTCGTTTCCAGTTATGGGTTCTATTTCCAAAAATCGGGTGTGTTATGGGGTCATGGTGGTAGTGGACCAGGAGTGACAACTCGTATGCTCTTCTATCCAGAGGCCCATGAGGGAGTCATCGTGATGATGAATGTTGAGAATCATGTTGCTGTTAACTCAATCCACAATCACATTCTGGATTGTATGCGGACAGCTTACGGTTGGCAGACGTGAAGGATAGATAGTCAGGACCAAACATCTCACGTGCCATGACGATCTTCAATTCCTGATTACGTGAATCAGATGTAATCCGCACAGACGTTTCCGACTCCTCCCTAAACTTTATAAGGATACAATCACTAGTGATATCGCTATTGATATCAATAATGATACACAATCATGAAATTTCCAATAATAAGGGGGTGAAAAACAAAAAATGAAAAGATCAAGAAATCACCATCACTGGAGCAGGCGAACGTCATCCGTACCAAAGGGCTACCTCAGGTCTCGTGTACTGAAGATGCTCAACGAGAAGTCTATGTCCGGTGCTGAGATCATAAGGGAGATGGAAGACAAGACCAGCATGAGATGGAAACCCAGCCCAGGTTCAGTCTATCCTTTACTATCATGGCTCTTAGACTCCGGATATACAAAGGAATTGACGGACTCAGAAGCTGGAGTCCGACGTTACGAGTTGACGGAAGAGGGTAAGAAGTTCCTTGAAGAGGACAAACAGCGACGGGATCAAAATAAAGGTACCCGGTTCTTTGGACAACAGTTCGAAGAGTGGGACAGTCCGATGCCTGAAGAGGCACGGGAGCTACTCGATAGCTGGCGGAAAATGAGACGAGCTGGCTATGCACTTCGACGGAAGCTCAGGGACGACTACTCTGATTCTCTGGCGATAGAAGCCAAGAAACTAGTGGATGACTTTGTGGAAAAGATAACACGCCTCTCTGAAATAGAGAAGGTTTAGCTGTCATCCACCGTGGAGTGGAAACAGTCACTCCATCACACTCCTTTTTGAAATTTTTCGACACCCAGCACAATGTATATAAGTACTTAACAATTGTTAATATTAGATTACTATATTTTATTGGTGATAATTATGAAAAACATTGTAGA
>MEHG01000166.1 GCA_001940705.1 Candidatus Thorarchaeota archaeon AB_25 | reverse complement strand
TCGGAATCTAGATTCGCAGCTGTGATAGCTGATGCTCCTAGATTGATTAGCGCATCTCCACCAAGAATAGACATCGTCATGCCATAGTCAAATGCTTCTTTCTCATCCTTTGTTCTACTGTAGTTGATATCTCGGTAAGTCGCGTGGAATGTCTTGCCCCCTCGTCGAGTTTCATCGTGGTCAATGAGGTCATCATGCAATAGTGACCCGTTATGCAGGATCTCTACGCAAAGAGCCGCAGTGTACAGACTCTTAGGTACTGTGTCACCTTTGACAGCTTTGTAACCTAGAATGACCAAGACCGGGCGCAGTCTCTTACCTCCCCGCATGAGATACTCCTTGACGTTGGCGTAGTATTGTTTGTGCCAAGGTCCTAATGGGGTTACCTGCTCAATTTTATCGGAAAAGAACTTGTCAAGTGTCTTCGTGACTTCGACGATTTCTCCCTTCAGACTTTCCAAGTAATCTGTCAAGAAACATCTCCTCACTCCGCCTGTCTCTGATTGCTCTTAAGAGCGTTCTTATTCTGACGAGAAGTTCTTCACAAAATGTCGAATTTCATGATAGTTCAAACTATCACTATGCGTTAGCAAAGATTTCCTTCAGAGGTTCAATGTCATCCCCAACAATTTCGTAGTTCTCAATTTCTCCTAGACCACTTTCATATAGCCATCTCAGATAGTCGATCTCTCTTGGTTCTCGACCCACGATACGCGCACCCACAGAGTCGCTAGCTACAGAATCGGTACTTGCGATGATTGCATTGAACGGGACCGGAGTCCCTCCCATGGGCATAAATCCCTTCAAACCTACGAAACCATCGATTACAGTTAGTGTTGGAGGTAGTGTTGAACAAACATCATGAATCACGTTGTGCATACCCTTTCTGTGGAACTTAAATTTCCATTTTGAAGTGAGCATCCCAAACATATTCTTGAGACCCAGCGTGACACCCAAATCGGAGATGCCTTTCAATTTTGCAGCACTGATGATTGCAGACTCGGTTGCTATTTTTGCCACCTTGATTGATTCCAAGGCTTTACCGTTCGTCACTGGAAGTTCTATTTTTTCTTCCGAATGTCTCATGTTGACAAACTCCACACCTACACGATCAAGCATGTCTTTCATTCCAGTCTTTACAACTGCCTTGTCTGCATTTGTGACCTGGGCATCGGTCTCAACAACAAGAACCTCCTTCCCGAGTTCTCTTACTCTATTGATTAGTGCCTCAACAACAATAGGATCTGTTGTAGTTCCCGTATCCCATGTCTTCGTTGTCACGAAATTGACCTTGATGAGAACCCTATCCCATCGCTGTAGTGCTTCTTTGTATGGGATAAGATCAAGAGCTTCATAAACCGTGTCTAGACTTCTCTCACCTCTGACTACTGCTACTTTGGACATATCGCTCCACAGTTCAATAGTGCGCGTAGTTTTATTGTTATTGTATCAACTTGCTCAAAAAAGTAGAGGAAGCCCAGCCAAATAGACTGGGCTCAATTCTAGTTGGTTTGGTTTATTCTTTCTTCTTGAACACAAACATGTACCAAAGGATTACTACTCCAATTGCCGCAATAACAGCAACTACAACAATCGGGAGCAATGGAGATGGTGGAGCCCACGCAGATGCTACAGTGAATGAAAAGTAGTCTGCCCCATTCATTGCATCTGTCGACTTCCCAAAGGCATCAGTCGCGGAAATGTAGTATTCAACGAATGTACCTTCCGGTAGTTGTGTGATATTCCCCTCGAATTGGACACCGTCGAATTGATTCATTGTTTGAATCATCCAAGTTCCGTTGTCTATCCGGTAGTTCAGAACAACGGTTTCAAGCGTTGCGTCAACTACAGTAGCTGAGATTGTGGTGTTGCCAATCGGTATAGGTTGAGCAGGATCAGTTCCGACATCACTAATTCCCGGAGCAGGATCATAGTAGATATAGAGGTCGTCCAAAAACACTGTCAGCTTGTTGCTCTTTGATGCTAAAGCGACGAAATAGATATGGTCCAGAGTCGTATCCGGTAAGCTCCCAATAAGTGATTCATAATCGTGAACCAAGTCTAATTGGAAGTTCAACCACTGGTCTTGTACAATTGTGTCTTGCAGGATGATGAAATTGGATTCCTCAGCTAACCAACTCTCAAACTCTGAGCTTGAGTTAGCAACAATGTAGCTGATTGAGTTTCCGCCTTCAAATCCAAACTCGAAGAAAATGAAATCTTCTGCGGTCTCATTGAATGTGTCAATGTACACGTTGAAATCAAAGATGAGTTCTGTAGTTTCATCTATCAGAATATTGCCAAGTTCCCGGCTATGACTGAAATCGCTATCGTCTTCAAGTGTCATATTCGCAGCCTTTGTTCCAGTATACGCAAAATCTGTGACTGTAAACTTATCATCATCATTGGGCTCACTCCATCCTTGGATAGTTGTTCCTACAGATGCTTGGGTTTCGTAGCCCATGTCATTCATGATGGATGCGGTAAATGTCATATCATCAAACAGTATTGATAGCTGGCTCTCATCATCATTAGCAACTACTACAAATTCGATATTTTCAATCCATATCTCATTTGTAGTACTAAAGGTATTGTAGTCCTCCCAAATATTGGCCTCAAATAGGTTCCACGTACTAGTGACATTGAAACTATCTGCTCCGAATTTCATATCATCCCCGAATATCACTGGTGGCAAAGTTCCTGATCCACCTCTACACAGGTAATAATACATATTCAGAGAGGTAGTCGTATTTGCAGCATTAATTCTGATGTAAGACATTGAATTGGGTGTAGCATTGATCCAATCTTCAATCCTCCACCAGAACGAGAATTCTCCTTGATTAATTGTTGACAATCTTTTTTCAAGTCTGACTCTGACATTAGCTCTTGCTGAATATCCATCCGAATCAGCAGTCATATTCATACTCGAACTTCCTTCATGGCTAACTGTACTCTGAAGAATATCAGCGGCATCAGTATTACTCTGGAAGGACCAGAGACCACTACCACTCGGAATTTCAAAATCTCCATTTTTGGTTGCCCCTCCAATCTCAACATATGACCCGTTGACCAGGTTCACATCATCTAGGAACACCCGGGTGTCTTCAGTCGTATAACTCTGAACATACCAGTACAGAGTTTCAAATTGAGCAGGAGCAAAACCAAACAGGGATACGTAATCACTCGTAAGATTTCTGTGAAGATGATTCCAGACCTTTGTTGGTTCATCTATGAAGAAGTACCCATTAGTAGTTCCATTCGTTCCAGTTGAAGTGCATCCTAGGTAGTAGTTCATGTTTCGATTGCTCATCCGGATTCGCATCGCAACGTAATCCTGATTGACTGGATTTCCGATTTCATCCAGATACCAGTCTAAATCAAGAGTGAGATTAATTGGATTGGCCCAAGAAATTTGAGTGCTTTGTCCTAATTGGATATAAGAATTATGTTGAGAATCTAGAGCTCTCGCATGCATTCCTAATGATTTGGCTCCTTCAATTACAATCGATGTTTCAAGCCAAGTTGCTTCTTCCGTTGTGCGGTCTGCTGCAAGATTGTTTGGATATTTTGGATTGTCCCAATATTCAAAGTTAGCATTCGGAGCCACATTTGCTTCCCATGTGACCCTATCAAGATCCGTTTCAGCAACCTGACTTTTCTGTTCAGGTGTGAACTCAAGCGTGCTAGTATTTGTCGTCTGAGGAGTCATGAATACAGATGACATCATCAGAAGGACAAAAACAAGTGTGATTGTTTTCTTAATCATGAAATTCCCTCGTGGCGGCGTATGCCAAGATTATTTCGAAATGCTTGCTTAGGGTCTTATGTAGTTTTGCCGTGGCTGATTATTCGTGATCCGCCTATATCCAGAAACCGAGTATGTGGAGAGGGTATTTCTGGGTTAAATCACACTTTTTCTACGATTCAGAAAATGGGTATGGCCTCTCTGGTGCTAACAGGATATAATCTGGTGAAGGGCCGAAAATGAGGGTTAACAAGTTAACCCTAGAGATCAGGCGAATTCGGTTCAGGTAGGTGAAATTGACAGGAGTTTATCTATCCCTCTCAGATACAGACTAGCATGACGCGGAGCTTCCAGAGTAGACTATCAGATTTTGGCGAGGTTGAAGAGGAACCCCCAAAACCCAGTGTTTCACCCAAACCACCTGTCAAGCGGCAGAAACCTGAGAGGAAGCTCTGGAAGAAGACAACAAGCAAGGATGAGGAATGGGGTGTCTGCAACTTCGATGACACTGTCTTCTTCGTACAACTGATCAATGGTCGCATGCATGCTCATGGAATGGAGGCAGTCTGCAAATGGTGCGAAGGTGTACTGGAGATCCGAGAAGAGACCAAGGTGTTCTGCGGCGGAAGATGTGGCAGATATCAGGGTGAGTTCTCTCGAGACCTCAATGACTATCTCCGATGGGAAGGGGTCAAGTCGTATACACTGCGGAAGATTGTGGCTGAGGTTGAGGCACTCGAACTGGAGGCAAGAGACCTCGAACCAATTTCCTATGCTCCACACTGGTCGATTCTCTATGAATATGAGGATGAACCGGAAACAGAGGACCTCTCGAAAGAGTAATATTGCGGACCGCGAACTGTTGGAAATCTTTGGTGATAAACCATGACTGAAATACCAATGGCTGAAGCTGGTCCAACAGGAGGACCCACGGCCCCCGAAGTAAGAAATGCAGGTTTACTCCTTCTTCTTGCGTCTATCACTGGCCTCATAGTCGGTGGAGTCGAGTATGCACTGTGGGAGGAAGAACTCGCTCTCCTGGGTGTAATCCTTGCAATAATAGGGTTCTGTCTCTATACTCAGGTTGTGAAAGGAGACTATTCTGCTTGGATGATGGGAGTGATATTCAATATCATCGCAATATTCCTCTATGCGACAGGTTACAATTGGGGTGGTGTTGCACTGAGCTTGATCTGTGTTATCTACTTCAACTTGCCAAATGTGAAGGTTCACTTTGAGCAGAGATAATTCAGGCTGGTTAATCCAGCCTCCTTTCTTTCTTTTTGCAGTCATTAAGATAGATTCAGTTCATAGAGAAGAAATCTGCGGTCTACAAACTCATCAGCCACATATCCTAAACCCAGTGCCCATTCAGTCACTCTTGGACCTAGAAAGAACACTGCTCTATCAGCTCCCAGTGTTTCAGCTTGATCTATCATTCGGGACATGATGTCTACAAAGACAGACCTGTCGGTGGAAAAAACTGTGAAGGCGGCAGTGGTTTCTTCATTTCTTTCCCTTTCAGTTAAACAATAGAGACCTCGTACTTTTCCAGATTCATCCACAACTACTTTTACCATTGCTTCATCCAAGAGTCGCGTCAAACCATCGAGAGTCTTGAAGTCGAAATGCCATGCTAACGGAAATGTGCTACTCTCAACAAGGTCTGGATTTTCGCCTAGTAGATCGTGTAAACGTTCAGGGGTAACACTCATAGGAACAATACTTAGACTGGGTTTGGGATGTGGTGGAAAAGGTTTGTAGATACGGAAGTAGCCAGTCCTATTAGCTACTTGAAATCCACACTTATCTGCGACTTTCATTGAAGATTCATTTCTGGAACTTGTCGCGTACCAGAGGTGTGTGATGCC
>MEHG01000165.1 GCA_001940705.1 Candidatus Thorarchaeota archaeon AB_25 | reverse complement strand
CAACATGAGGACTTGATTGGAATTTCAGCTGTCGATGTGTCAACTGGTGAGTTTCTTGCGGCCGAGTTCAAAGCAGGTCTTGATAGCGAAACCACCATGAATGAGATTGACAAGTTCACGCCGTCGGAGATACTCCTGCCAGATTCAACATCGAAGTCAAAACTTCGCTCCACCCTAGAAGAATCTGGAATCAGAATCACTTTCCGAAATGACACCGACTACTCAGCTAGAACTGCAGAAGAGCGTGTCAAAGAACAGTTCGGAGTGTCAACTCTCGATGGGTATGGGTTGAGCGATAAGCGTGTGGCTCTTGGTGCTGCTGGTGCAGTTCTTGCCTACCTGAATGACGTTCACAAGACAGGTACAATCACAGTTTCAGGGATTCGAACCTACGATGTAAAGACTCACATGATCGTAGATGCGACCACACAGCGAAACTTGGAACTAGTCAAGAATGCGAGGGATGGTAGCACACGTGGGACTCTCCTCTCAGTTCTTTCAAAGACTGTCACTCCAATGGGGAAGCGGAAGCTAAAGCAATGGATGTTGAGACCCTTGAGAGATTTGAAGGAGATCGAAGCACGACAGGATGCAATTGAGGAATTAGCACGGGATGCTCTCAACAGAAAGGGAATCTCAGAAAGTCTAAGAGACCTTGGAGACCTCGAGAGAATTACAAGTAGGATCGTCTTTGGTTCAGCCAATGCAAGAGACCTACTTGCTCTTAGAAATGCTCTTGCAAAGCTTCCTAAAATCAAGAACGCACTCGCGGACTGTAAGAGCAAGGTCTTGAAAGAATCAGCGGGCTCCATAGATCCTCTGACGAACCTGCTCAAGACTCTCAAGTCCGCAATCGTGGATGACCCACCGGTCTCGGTGCGAGACGGTGGAATGATACTATCGGGTTTCAGTAAGGAACTCGATGAGTTGAAGGATACAATTTCGTCGGACAAGAAATGGATTGCATCGCTTCAAGCCTCTGAAAGGCGAAGAACAGGGATTAAAACACTCAAGGTCGGATTCAACAAGGTCTTCGGTTACTACATTGAGGTCACGAAATCCAACCTCTCCCTCGTACCACCTGAATACGATCGAAAACAAACTTTGGCAAATGCGGAGAGATTCATCACTCCGGAGTTAAAAGAGAAAGAGTCCACAGTTCTTGCAGGTGAAGAACGCATCAATAAGGTTGAGTTCGAAATCTATGAGAACCTGCGTGATGAAGTGAGAATGGTCACGGCCAACCTTCGTCAGGATTCAGATGCAGTTGCAGTAGCAGACGTATTAGTATCATTGGCAGATGTTGCTGTGACTCGAAGATACTGCAGACCAAAATTGACTGATAGCACTCGCATTAAGATTACTGATGGCAGACACGCAGCCCTCGAGGTCATTCTTGGTCCTAACGAGTTTGTTCCCAACGGAATCGAGATTGGCGATGGTGGGACCACACTCATGATTGTTACAGGACCTAACATGGCAGGGAAGAGTACATACATGCGACAGTGTGCAATCATTGTCCTGCTTGCTCAAATGGGTTCCTTTGTCCCAGCCAAGAGCGCGGAGATAGGTCTCGTTGACAGGATTTTCACGCGTGTTGGTGCATTCGACGACCTTACAGCCAGACAGAGTACGTTCATGGTGGAGATGGTGGAAACCGCTAATATCCTGAACAATGCTACTGAACGAAGTCTAGTCATACTTGATGAGATTGGAAGGGGAACCTCTACATTTGATGGGATGGCTTTGGCATGGGCGGTTGCAGAGCGTATCGTTCAGATGAAGACGCGAGCATTGTTTGCTACACACTTCCATCAGCTGACAGATATGGCAAAACAGTACCATGGTGTCAAGAATGTCCACACTTTGGCGAAGGAATCTGGAGATACGATTGTCTTCCTTCACAAGGTCGTTGATGGTGGGACAGACCGGAGCTATGGTGTTCATGTAGCTGCCTTGGCAGGTGTGCCAGATCAAGTAGTTAAACGTGCAAAGGAACTTTTACTTAGACTTGAGAAGGAGAACATCACAGCAGTTGACTTATCTGATGCAGATTTTGAGGACACCGAACAAGCAAGTTTAGAGGCGTTAGTCATCAATGATCCTATCGTTGAGAAGATTGAGCATATGGACCTTGACAGGACAACTCCAATGGATGCTCTCAATGAACTAAAGAATCTACAGGACGAGATCAAACGTCGAAGTTCGTAATGATATGAGTGGCGATATTGTTGGTGAAATTTGTCGAACTAGTCATTATTACACTAGAAACAGACGGAAGAATTCGAAAAGACACCAGTTGAAGTATTCATCTCTGAATATGTGCCGAGATTGAAAACAGTTATCTCCTTTAATATCTAGAATTTCTTCGGAGTAGGACTAATTACTTTGAAATGGGGAATAACTTTTCGTGCTAGCAGCTTGATTGTTCTAGTATTCATATTACCCTTTGGATGCAATGCATCCTTGGTTTCTATATTGCCCGAGTTTCCTATCGGGCTATCACTTGTTTATGATTCGGAAACAGTGTACTGGCCAAGTACCACGCATTCTTGGGTCGATACTTATGATGTGATACGCTGGAATGCCACAGACAATAGCAGTGTCATAATAGACAATGGATACCTACGTAACGAACCCTGGGAATACAATGCCTTTGAGGTTTCGTTACCCTCATGGAATTACGAATATTTCAGTGATGAGGAAAATCGTACAATATCGAGCTGGATGTACCCTCTCTGGATTGACATTTCAGACTGGACAGTGGATGAAAATATCTCAATTCCAGTAATGTCTGAATACTCACAAATTTATCAAGTCCAGAGTGAAGAGAGTGTTGAGATTGGTGTGAGATCAATCAGATGTTGGGTGGTGAGAACTGATTTCGTTGGTGCTAACGATTGGGATTATACGTATACTCTGCGTTATGATATTCAATATGGTATTCTGATTAAAGTTAATACCGTCCGTAACCCCGGTTTCGATGATATAGGCAATTATGCAACACATGAATCAATACTCAGGTCGAGTAACATTATGAACCAACTATATGAACCACAACCCGAACCACCACCCGAACCGTACCAATTTCCCCTCACAGTTTTACTCATTCTCGGCATTGTTTTTGAGGTGTTGGTGATCGTATTTATTGTTGGAAAAAGACAATCAAATAGTCCTTAGTGATTCAAGATTCATACCCGGTCATTCAGCAGTTGAGCATGAGCGAAGATTAAAATCCACCGTGTACGCTGATTGCTTGCTATGAAACCTCTCCTCACACCATCAATACTGGCTGCAAACTTCGCCAACCTTGAAGCTGACATCAAAGCAGCTGAGAAAGGTGGTGCAGATTACTTCCATTTAGACATCATGGATGGTCATTTCGTACCAAACATATCCTTCGGTCCTTGGGTAGCTAAGACAATGAAGACTATCACAGATGTACCTCTCGATGCCCATCTTATGATTACTAAACCCCGTGAGTACATACCCAAGTTCATTGACGCTGGAGTGGAACTCATCTATCCGCATGTCGAAGCAGCCTATGATGTATACCGTACTGTCCAGATGATAACAGACCATGGGGCAAGGGCTGGAATCACTCTAAATCCAGCTACACCGGTCTCGTCAGTCGAAGGCGTGCTGGACCTCATTGATTCTGTTCTCTTGATGAGCGTTTGTCCAGGATTTGGAGGTCAGAAGTTCATACCTTCTACAATGAAAAAGATTACAGATCTACGAACACTACTTGACGAATTGAAACCAAGTGTACGTATAGCAGTAGATGGTGGAGTAACACTAGACAATGTCGGAGACCTTCGAAAAGCTGGTGCGGACTTCTTCATTGCTGGATCTGCAGTCTTCAAGGCCCCAGACATCGAACAGAGAGTCCGTGATTTCAAGAAAGCAATGCAATAGAGAACCAGACCCCACGTTTTAAATCCAGTAAGAATCCTACATGGACTAGTAGAGACCACATTTTGGTCAAATGAGGAGAGAATTACAATTGAAATTCTTCATTGATACTGCCAATGTTGATGCAATACGCAAAGCACACGAGAGAGGAATGGTTGACGGAGTGACTACCAATCCTTCGCTTGTAGCCAAAGAGGGACGTGACTTCAGGACAGTCATAGACGATATTGCTTCCTTCGTGAAAGGACCAATCAGTCTAGAGGTCGTGAGCGAAGATGCGGAGGGAATGTTAAAAGAAGCTCGCGAGCTCAACGGATGGATCGATAACGCAGCCATCAAGATTCCCATGACCTGGGAGGGTCTCAAGGCTGTCAAAGTCTGTGCTGATGAAGGTATTCAGACCAATGTCACACTAGTATTCAGTCCAAATCAGGCGATCCTCGCAGCAAAAGCAGGTGCAACATTCGTTTCGCCCTTTATTGGGAGACTAGATGATATCGGTCAAGTTGGCATGGAAGTAATCGAGGGTACTGCTCAAATCTATGCAAACTATGGGTTTGAAACTGAAATCATAGTTGCTAGCATTAGGCATCCAATCCATGTCTACGAAGCAGCACTGATTGGAGCAGACATTGCAACCATCCCACCAGCAGTTCTTGATAAGATGGTGAACCACCCACTCACAGATATTGGAATCAAGAAGTTCTTGGATGATTGGAAGAAAGTTCCGAAGAAGTAACTAAGACAAAGGAGGATAGATTCCAAAAAGCAATCTATTCCTTTCCTAATACATTGCTAACTCTTGTCATCGGACAATTTTCTTTGTTTGTACAATTGGGACATAGAATTGTAAAGGATAGAAAGAAATGAGTGAAGAATAAACCCAATAGAACCAGAACTACTATGAGAAGAGGGCTAGTCCAATAGAGAATAAAAAGCGAAACAAAGCCGATTAAGTAATATGCTGAACCAAATATCCCGACGAAAATAGCGCCGAGTTCTATCGCTTTTTTACTGTATTCCTTTTTTCTGTAGATTAATTTTGATAAAAAGGGCATAAAATATAATTGTAACACTCCGGGACAGAGTTTACTTTGAAAAGGACACTGAGAACAAATAATTCCGCCTACAAAATTAGTAAGGATGTAAAATACAATGAATAGGATTAACAATGTGGTTGATTTCAGTGCTAGTAAAATGATAAGTCCTAAGAAAGAAATAACAACAGAGTTCAATTATTCGAGGTTGCCTCCCCATCAGAGTCTAGGTAGCGAAATAATTCCCCTGATTCATTCATAAATTATGCCGACACCAATATTTATTTTCATTGATATCTGCTCGTTACGCTGATTTCACATCTAGCAGAACATTCAATCGGTCTCAAATGCGTTTCTTTTTATTATATGTCGGCATAATTTACCCTTCGGGCGGGCCGATTTGACGACCTGTGCTATGATAAGATTGTCATCGCGAGCGAAGCGTGGCGATCTCAAGATGATTTGCCAAAGGCATGAGATTGCCGCGTCGCTTCGCTCCTCGCAACGACGTCTGCTTCGTTACAGGGCATTTGCAGTGGAGAACCACAGCTGCATACCCTGTGTCTCGTATCCGACGACATATATTTTAAATAACATCGTCGTTGCGAGCGGAGCGCGGCAATCTGGCAAACTCGATCCGTGAATAATCCAGGTTAGTTAAGTGGGC
>MEHG01000164.1 GCA_001940705.1 Candidatus Thorarchaeota archaeon AB_25 | reverse complement strand
ATCTCTTGTCATCTGCATCAATCTGTATCAATACTTCGTTTCCATAGTTATAGTATGAGCCCGGGTCATTCAAAGCAATAATAGATGCAGGTTTCAATACGTGGAGCGCATCTATATTCTTAATCAAGTCCTCGGTGAAAGTGGCTATTCCGCACTCTCTGGGGGCATAACTACTCACATAAGCTACTTTGAACATAAATTAATCACTTCATCAGTAGAGCGAAAATCGCATTCCATGTGAAACTATGACTTATAGTTAGAGATAAGCATTATGAAGTAGCATCAATCTGATGACCTGTTTTCAATTCTTGTACGACTCGGTGGCTTACCTGATATTCCTCTATTGTTATGCAGAGGGTTTGATTATGTAAGTTCTTTTGCACGTTCGATGAGCTTAACACCCTCTTCGCTGAGGCGATCTGCAGTTTCTTGAGAAGCGCCTTCAGCAAAACAACGATAGATAGGCTCAGTGCCAGATGGTCTGATGAGAAACCACCCCTCATCGTGGATTATTTTCACGCCGTCTAGCGTTATGCGATTCATGTCCTTCGTGAGGTCAAGGAGTTTCTTTAGAAGCGACTCCTTCTTTTCTTGAGGAACAGGTACTTTCACCTTTGTATTGAAATATGTTGGAAGTTCACTGACAATCTCTGAGAGTGTCTTGCCTTCTAAGGCAATCATTTCCACAACTTGGGCAGCAGTCATTGCACCATCACGAACAGGCTGATGAGGCGGATAAAAAACCCCACCATTTTCCTCACCACCTAATTCTGCTCCGGTTTCCTCAAGTCTGTGCGAAACATCAACACTTCCGACCGCAGTCCAATCCATCTTGGCGCCAGCTTTTAGGGCTACATCTTCTATAAGACGGCCGCTCGAAACAGGCGTGACTAGGGTTGATCCATGTTTCTTTGCCAGTACTCGCGAGGCAATCAATGCAAAGGATTGGTCACCCCATAGGACCCTACCCGTTTCATCAACAAAGGTTGCTCGATCTGCATCACCATCATGTGCTATCCCCAAATCAGCTCCAGTGACTCTCACCGTGAGCGCGAGGTCCTTGATATTCTCAGGGATTGGCTCAGGATTTCTTCCTGGAAATGAACCATCTAACTGAGAATTAAGTGAGACAACGGTACATCCAAGTTCTCTTAAGAGCCGGGGTGTCACTAAACCCCCTACACTATTAGCACAATCAATAATCACTTTCAGTTTTTTGTTCTTTATTTTATCGACATCAATGTGCGATTTGATTCCCTCTAAATACACATCAATAGCAGAGTCATAATGTGTGACTTGACCAACTTTGTTCCAATCAGCAATTTTGAATTCGTTCGAGTGGTAGATTAGTTCAATCCGAGTTTCGGTTTCGCGGGATATCTCAATTCCATTGGAACCTAATACTTTGATTCCATTGAATTGAGGGGGGTTATGTGATGCTGTAACCATGATTCCAGCTATGCATCCTAGTCTGGGAATCATATACTGCAAAGTCGGAGTTGGCACAAGACCAAGATTGACAACCGAACAGCCTGTTGAGGTTAGCCCAGAAGTCACTACCTGGGTGAACATTTCGCCTCCCATCCGCGAGTCCCGTGCTATACCAACTAAACCGGGACCCAGCAAAGAGCCTACAGCACGACTCAGGTTGAGAACCAGTTCAATGGTGAAGTCTTCGTTTATTATGCCGCGGACCCCGTTTGTACCAAACATTTTAGTCAAAATCAAATCACTGAAACTTGTGCGAGTGAGTTATGACTTAAGAGTTATCATAGTGGATTTCTCCTTGTGATTTCCGATTATTCGACAATTACAGACTGCCTCAAGTATGGTATCAACTATCAAATCGAGAGAGGGTCTTCCTCTCTCAGTTCTTTAGTGATGGTATCTCAAACATCGCTCCACGTAATGCCTTTTAGTGAGAATGTACCACTCTTGGAGCTATGCCAAAAGTAACAGTTGTTGATTTCATGGGTGAGATTCAGAAGGAGTTCACTGTGGAGAGTGGGACAAAGCTGCTGAAAGCCCTCATCGATCATGAGGTCGAAATAGTCCATACCTGCGGGGGGAATGCTAAATGCACTACCTGCAGGGTCACCATTCACAAGGGAGTACCAACAAAGAAGACTCAGGCGCAACAGGAGCGCTTTGAGAGGGCGATAAAATCTGGCCAACCCCAATTCGATCATCCCGCTGTCTTCCTCTCATGTCAAGTAGTGGTGGAGAATGATATAACAGTGAGTGCAAGTGAGACATTCAATAGTGTAATCCATGACAGTCTTGGGAAGGATACAGAGGACAAAGTCACACCCGACCCCGTTTGGTTGGACCACGAGGTACCAGATTGGTGGGGGGGTTAACTCAGAAACAGATATGATTCATAATGACCAAGGAGAGGGACTTCCTCTCTCCGCACTCTTTCATCTCTTCGAAGACCCCAAAAATATGAGAAGAATCAACAAGACATCTACCCTCAATACTATAATGGGGCATTAGTTACCTCTCTTACTGATCAACTCTTTTTTGATTCTCTCTGCATGGAAGGACTTGTTTACAATTAGCCACTTCTCATATGAGAACTTCATCATGGTTAGATAATCCGTATAGTTGGTTATTGCCTGTGAGTTCTCTATAGAAAGTTCAACCTTTACGACAGCTACAGAACCCGTGCAATCAAGATGAACTATCCTGCAACCGGTTATCGTACCGAGGTCATCCTGTTGTTGACACAGACTCTCTAGTAAGGAAAAGGAGGCCGAGGACATGGCATCTTTATTGATATAACATATCCTCGCCTCGGGATGCCACGATTGCACCAGCAATTCAATGTTTCTGGTTCTAAGCCCGTTGAGATAGTCATACACTGTTCGGCAGATGCTATCGATGTCGTTAGACGCCATGCAATCACAGCTCATTCACACGCTATCTGACCTACAACTCTCTGATGCGGATTCCTGGTTGTCCTATAACTGGGAATGCCCTGATCCCTTTTTCCTGAGTTGTGAGCGGCCAGTACTTGTTAACTAGAAAAATCCAGCAAAGGGAAATCACTGTGGACATCAGTCCAATATTGAAGATGATGTTGAGCAAAGCGTGGATTTCAGGAGTGACATAGGGGAGGTACATGAAACAGTTACTCATACCGTTTGCGAACCAGTGTAGAAACATGTTAGCATACAGATTTCCGGTTATCAGAAACATATACCCATAGAGTATACCAATGATTGTCGCCCAAATAATCTGTCCAACAACAAAGGTTACGAGTTCGTATGTAAGAGGACCATTCAGTAGGTTGAGAATGTGAACATATCCAAAGGTTACTGCAGATCCAGTAATTGCTTTCCGTTTGGAATATACCTGAAGGAGCATTGTGAGAACAACACCTCGCAATACAATTTCTTCAAAGATACTCCCAACTGCAGTAATAGGACTTGAGCCAATCGCATTTGTAATGCGAGTGGAATCGAAGAGTTGATTCGTAAAATAATCAAATTCCCATCTAAGAATAAACTGGTTGTAGACTAGGGACCCTACGATTTGTGCTACCGCAATGCTAACCAAGCACGGAACGAATATCAGAAGAGTTCTAGATACAGGTCTGATGCGATCAACACCAATAGTGTGTAAATGGTCACGGAGTGTAGTTTTTCCCTTTGGCATTCTGAGAACTTTGGGTATGAATATAACAAAGACCAAGATACCCAGTACAAATCCAAGCAATGATGAAAGGAGAGGATTTGTTGATACAAAGGGTCCAAGGATGTTTGTAACACTAATCCCCAATAATCCAGCCATTAAGAATAGCAAAGGAAGAGATACAACAAACACTATCTGATGTCGAGATAATCCAGATGGCGATTTGTTGGTTGTTTCTATTTCAGATTTAGTATAGGTGACAAGACGTTTCATTTTGATTCACCATGAAAAAGATTAGCTCAATACAGATATTATTCCTCGTTAGGAAATCGCTTCGGAATCCGACTAAGTCCAGTCCAAAAAGGGGCATATTCCTGAAGACCTAATTAGAAAAAGGCTACTTTTCGCGAACCTTGTTCAAAGGACATTCGGACGTACTCTACAATACCTCAGCTTCCTCTAAAATCTCTCTAAGTCTTCGTCTTCGTAGGCCATCGTACTTCTTGGTGGGATATGGAATCAGTGTAGTGATAGAACTGACAAAGGAATAATGCCTAATTTCATGGGTAATGTGCTCAGCTCTGCGATGGTGATCAACAAGAAAAACTGTGAATACAATGGGTTCTGTAGCACAGATCAAAGAGTACACCTCACAAAACTCATCAGGGTATTGTTCTCGGATTTTGCTCAAGACTTCCTGGGCACTAACTTGCGACTCATCATAATGAATCTCTGACATGAATGCTGTAGCGTCTGCTGCGTTCGGGTTCCATCTTATGGTGAAGTAAACAGCAGCTCCATCGGTCAGCTCTTGGATCACTCTGCGGACTCTTCTGGCCGTTAACCCGGTACGACTTGAAATTTCAGTAGCCGACATTCGGGGGTCCTTGTACAGACAGCCTAGAACTCTTAGATGCAGTTTTTTGAAATCCATTCGTTCTCCACGAGCCACTAGCAGGTAATGTATCGTAATATCGATAACTCCCTCGAGGCTACGGAGGTGGGTAATGAGTTCAGAAAGCCCTGAGGTTCCAATATAGTCCCCGTAGACTGAACAAGTATCCGTAGATAAGAAACCCGCCAAGAGGACATTGGGATTCTCACCAATCTCATCGATAAGATCTTCTCCTTGAGAACTATCAGTTGACAGAAGCACGTACACATGCTCAGTGCCAACCATTGCGGGACTCAAGTAGATGGTGAATTCTTGAATGATACCCGCTTCCACCAGGTTGATCACACGCTGTCTGATAGCTGTTGCTGTAAAACCATATTTCTGAGCAAGGGATTCATAGGTGATTCTACAGTTTCTTGTTAGGTCCATGAGAATGTCCTTATCGATTGAATCCACTACGAATACCCAAATAACTCAATCATGAGTCCAACAAATATCTACCGAATCATGGCACGGGAGATCTTTGGTCCTGAGTATCTGCTAACTTTTGGCCATCAAACGATAATAAAAAGAGAAGACGCAGGGCTGAAAAGCCCTGCAATTATTATAAATCTGCTAAACTAAGCTGGTATCATCACAGAGTCGATCACATGGATAACGCCATTGCTCGTCTCTATGTCAGTCGTCACAACATTCGCGTTGTCAATCTTGACTCCAGATGAGGTATCAATGGATAACTCTTGACCTTGGACTGTCTTTGCCTTTTTCAGGTTCATGACATCTTTAGCCATGACCTTCCCAGCAACTACATGGTAAGTCAGAATCTGTGCTAGCTTAGCCTTATCCTTGAGTAAGGATTCGACTGTGCCCTCTGGCAGCTTAGCAAATGCTTCATCGGTTGGTGCGAATACGGTAAATGGACCTGTGCTTGTGAGTGTGTCTACAAGTCCAGCAGCCTCAGCAGCCACCAAGAGTGTCTTGAAGCTGCCTGCAGCCTGTGCTGTTTCTACAATGTTTTTCATAATTATCACCAATAAAATATAGTAATCTAATATTAACAATTGTTAAGTACTTATATACATTGTGCTGGGTGTCGAAAAATTTCAAAAAGGAGTGTGATGGAGTGAC
>MEHG01000163.1 GCA_001940705.1 Candidatus Thorarchaeota archaeon AB_25 | reverse complement strand
GGTTGGCTTGACCAATGAAATCGCGTGGGATAGGAATGGAGCCAAGAAGCCATCACTACTTAGCCTGTGTCATTGTATGTGTCTTGTTATTCTCAGTAGTAGCACCAACTATAGATGTTCCGAGCAGACAAGAACAACAACAAGCCCAAAACTACAGAATTCATGTAGGAGCCTACACAACTCATGATCCCATTCTCATTTCTGGAGATCTTGAGCTTGCCGCTGCCGCTGTAAGTGGTACTGGATGGCCGGGAAATCCGTACATACTTGAGGGTTGGAATATAACCACCCCACTGTATGATGGTATCTACATAGAAGACACAACTTCATATTTTGTCATCCGAGATTGCTGGATTAACTCCCCGATTAATAGTGCAATAGAGATACAAGACGCAGCAATGGGGACTGTAACGATACAACATAACTATTGTATTGATTCAAGGTATGGTATTTGGATCAAATCCTGCGAAAATTCCACCGTACAAGGAAACCAATGTTATGGCCTTATGAGAAGTATTTGGGCAGATGAGTGTGGTGGTACATTGTTTGCAAATAACATAGTCAATGGCAGTAGTACGGACAGCATCTACATTGAGTCATCACCATATTGTAATTTTACAAGTAACATCTGCAGTTATGCCAACTACAACCAAGTATATTCAACATCTCATGGAGTAGGGAAAGGGATCTATGCAACATCCTGCGACCACTCGTTCTTCTATAACAACACATGTATCAACAACGAATATGATGGTCTCAGAGTCACGGTCAGTCCATCCTCTGTGGTGCTGCTCAACAACATCACTGGAGGCCACCACCTCGGTATCTATGTTAGTTCTTCTCAAGATTCTATCATAGCAAACAATTCTGCAAGCTTCAATTCTGAAGATGGAATCGTGGCGTCGCAATGTGATTCAGTGATTGTGGAAAACAACTCTGCCACGAGTAATGGCGAGGGTGGAATCAGAGTAACACTAAGTGATTCTGCTACAATAACTGATAACACACTTACTGATGACGGATTGAGTGTATATGCTTCAACAATCCCGGATTATGAAGCTATGACGATCTCAGGCAATAAGGTGAACCAAAAGCCGTACGGATTCTTTCTTAGCGTCCAAGATATAATAATATCAGCAGATTATGGTCAGTTGCTTTTTGTAAACTGTACACATGTATTTGCTATCTTTCAAAATTGTTCCTTTGCTACAAACGGAATTGAGTTCTTATGGTGCAATGGATGCAGTACATCGCTCTCGACATATAGCAACAATGATCAATCGGGTGTTAGTGTTAGATACTCCAATCATACTATCATTAGCTATGTAACTTGTAACAACAATCGAGTAGCGGGATGCTATCTCCAATATACCAATCATGCCGATGTCCTAGAGTCTACAATGACTAACAGTAGGTATGGTCTCGAACTAGCTTATAGTTACAATTCAACTCTGATTGAGAATAACACTATTTCATATTGTACTAATTATGGTCTGAGTTATTCTCCAGGTAAGTACACCTCAGTCATTGGCAATGAGTTCTGGCATACAGGCATAGAGTTCGATGCAGACAGTAGACAGAACTATGAAGATTACAATGACACGTTGAGCAGAAATACTGTAAATGGGAAGCCACTAGAGATTCTTTTTGATCTAGAATATCAGGAATTAAGTCAAGACTATGGTCAGTTGATTCTGGTCGATGCAAGAAACGTTGATATTATTGGAAAGGATTTCTCAAACACTGTTGTGGGCCTCACTCTTTTCTCCACTTCTAACTGTCGGATTATAGATACAGATGCTACAAATTGCTCGAAGTATGGCATATTTGCTGAATCATTAGGCAACACCACAATAAGTGGATGTAATTGCACGTCCACCCGTGGAACAGGAATACGAATCTCAAGTGGTGGTAGCAATATCATTATCGACAATGATTGCAGCTACAGTGAACATGGAATGTCAATTGCATCATCTCGAGGGCGAATTGAATCGAACCTTTGTAGGTACACCCAAGGAGGTCTTAGTGTGGGGGCATGTACCACACCACTGATTATTAACAATGATTGCAGCTTCAATCATGGCACAGGGATATCTATAGGTGATGTGAACACTCCCATTGTTCAAGAGAATCAATGTGTTGACAACCTATACAATGGTATCTCCATGGATGGGTCTACTAACGCTGTAGTGAATGGTAACAACTGCAGCTTCAACGGTTATGACGGATTTATGATAAGAGATGTATCTTCAAGTTTCTTCACGAACAACTCCTGTTATTCAAATGGACGACACGGATTCATTTTTTGGGCGATGGGGCAGCCCTCAGACAACTGTCGTTTATCACAGAATTTCATAGTTGACAACATGGAATATGGAATCCTCATGGAAGATTCCGAACATATCGTTATCGATCACAACTACATTGCTGAAAACCATTTGTACGGAGTATTTCTTGATCTTGTACTCGACACCAGCGTGCATCACTGCTACTTCCTCGATAATAACAATGGTCTGATACAAGCCAAAGATTATCTATCCACTCAAACTACATGGTACGATCAATATGGGTTAGAGGGTAACTTCTGGTCTGACCATCAAGGATATGGTCCATACTATATTGACGGGAGTGCAATGGCTGCAGATTTCTACCCAATCGTATTTCCAGATTTTGATAGTGACACTCTTGATGATACGTGGGAAATTCAACATGGTTTGAACCCCTTGTCTC
Source organism: Candidatus Thorarchaeota archaeon AB_25 (assembly GCA_001940705.1). Taxonomy (GTDB): domain Archaea; phylum Asgardarchaeota; class Thorarchaeia; order Thorarchaeales; family Thorarchaeaceae; genus SMTZ1-45. Next base: position 2,960 of record MEHG01000163.1, on the reverse strand, counting down.
CAGATTCCGATAACGATCTCATGTCAGATGCGTACGAGGTTGAGAATGGGCTAGACCCCCTGTCTGATGATAGTCTAGGAGATGCTGATGGAGATTCACTTTCAAATCTCTTCGAGTTTGTTAACGGTCTCAAGGCAAACAACACGGATTCAGACGCAGACACCATGGATGATCACTGGGAATGGATAAATAATCTAAACCCCCTGTTTGATGACTCGCAGGTCGACGCAGATGCTGATGCATTAATGAACAGTGATGAATATCTACATGGAACAGACCCTCGCCGTCCAGATTCAGACCTTGACTCCATGACTGACGGTTTTGAAGTGCAGTACGGGTTGAATCCTCTTACAGATGATGCAGAAGATGATCTTGATGGCGACACTCTGTCGAATGTGCTGGAATTCCTACTGGGACTCAATCCTGCAAGTGTTGACTCAGATCAGGACCTCATAGACGATGCATGGGAGGTTAGTAATTATCTGAATCCTTTGCTGGATGACGCTGGATGGGATCCAGATGAAGATGGAGCCACCAATTACGAGGAATATCTAGCTGGGACTAATCCACTTGTGCCTGGAGCAGGCAGTGCTATATCACCCATTGTGGCAGCTGCACTCATTGGTCTGGGTGTGGCAGGAGGGATAATCGCCATGGTCATCCTATTCAGATGGAGGTCACCTAAGGCAACGGAATGATGCTGGCGTTCCTAAAGCTTCTTCGAACCCTCACGAATGACTAGCTTGGTCATTAAAGACCGATTCTCATCGATGTACTTCTTGATGAGTTCTGGTTCACGCTTGCTCAACTCACGAAGCACCCAACCTGCAGCTTTGCCTACAAAGAACTCCTTGTCTGAGATGTGTGGTGACACAGCCTCGAGGATCTTGTCCTTGTATTCAGGCCTGTACTGTGACTTCAATGCAAGATGTAGAAAAGGTAAGAATGAGGCTCGCCGTCTCCAGAAATTGTCAGATGTTCGCCAAGACCTCAATGTGTTTTCCACACTTTCATCACGCAATAGCATTGAGCCAATTGTAGGAGAACAAAGAGGGTCGATTATGCCCCAGGTGTCACCATCTTCAACCCATTTGGCTGCATAAGCCATACCAGTCTCAACAGATCCCTTCTTTGCGTAAACCTTCAAAACGTCAATTGCTGCGAGTCGGATCTCAAATGTCGTGATTTTCCAGAGACCCTCCATGACTTCAGGTAGTTCATCAATTCCTAGTTCTTTGATGTTCTGTTTCACCGTCTTATGAATATCAGGTAGTTCCACGCCAATGAACTCTAGAGAAGATGTCTTCAGATATTGTGCAATCTTCTCCTTTCGCTCTTGTTTCCCAAGATTCTTGAGTTCCTCAATAATTCGTTCGACAACAGTTTGCGACAAAGGCAAAATCTCCTCCAAATCAACCAGTGTCCAGGAGATAGCGCATATCGGCTTTTGTGAACCTACCGAATGCTCTCTTGTCATATTCTTCTTCAAGTTCCTTGACATATGACTGCATTTTCTTCAGGGTTCCAATTCCGCCATGTTGCTTATCTAGTGATACCGACAGAAACCATGCAGGATCATTTGAGCCGGGAATTCGGTCCCTCAACCATCCGATAGGACTGATGAGTTCGCTCTTATCTAGAGGTGCGAGCTTCATGTCTCCATGAATACCTAATTTTGAGAGGATTTCTAACCACCTTCTCCAACCGCCCTCTGTCGTTGGGAAGCCAGATGTCCCCTTCTTGTGGGTGTTGATAGTGATTGAGTCAACTGAGAGGTTCACACCCTCAATCGATCCGTAGTTTGCAGTAATCCACAGTAGTCGCAAAAGAACTGCACGTCGTTTCATGAGCATATCCTGACCAGCCACTGTGTCTGTGTCAATCAAACCTAAATCTGAAGTGACGATTGTAGATAGTGCATCGTGAAGTGTCTTGTACTTCATATGTTTCTTCTTGGCATCAGGAAAAGCCACAACCTTTGGGGATTTCTTATCAACCATCTTGACTTCCTGAATTTGATCTGAAGTTAGACCAGACCGTATTTCATCAAGGTTTTTCATTCCCTCAAATATGCGAACAAATGCGAGATACTTATCATCCGGAATAGGTTCACCTATACGTTCTTCAGCATCCTCTCGACTATTGCTTAGATTCAATGATTTAATCTTATCACAGGGATATCTAGAGCAATAAGCGCAGTTCCTGATTTCGTTATGAAATGCACACTTGCGTGCTGAACACCCTCTCAGAAAGTTATGGACTCCAACATCCTTAGACAGTTTTTCTGTCGGTGTCTGACAGCCGTGACAGGGATTCTTTGTAGGATTGTAACCCACATACTTCTTCACATCCTCAGCGTAGGAATCCCATTCCTCAGGAGTTAGATTTCTCCTAACCCATACACCCCAGGGGCAACTAGAGCACATATTACCACATTTGCTGAATACCACCTTCATCGCACTCATCCACAAGTAGGTGGTCTCACTATTTAGTCATTAAGTTTTTTTTATATAGGGGTATTGCGCCGATTTATTTGTTTATAACCTCTCAAAATGAGATTGTACTTGAAGACCACTGGGGATAGATAGGTGTCAAATGGCATTCATATTCAGACACAGGGCCTTTCAAAAAACTTCGGTCCTGTTGTTGCGTTGAAAAATCTCGACCTTGCAGTTCGGAAAGGTAGTGTTTTTGGTTACCTCGGTCCGAACGGAGCAGGGAAGACCACAACTGTAAGGATTCTTTCCGGATTGTTGAAGCCAACTTCTGGAACCGCGACTGTATGTGGATTTGATGTCCACAATGAACGTAACAGTATCAAGAGGGTAACAGGTCTCCTGCCGGAGTCACCTGGACTTTACTCAAAGCTGTCTGCTGTTGAGTTCTTGGAGTTTATTGGAGCGCTGAACAATCTAAGCGGAGAGTCACTCCACAAGCGGATTGACAGTCTCTTGGGAATC
>MEHG01000162.1 GCA_001940705.1 Candidatus Thorarchaeota archaeon AB_25 | reverse complement strand
CCCGAGAAGATTGTCGAGGACATTCAACGCCTAGTTGACAAAGGTCTCTATCCTAATAGGTCGGAAGCCATTCGCAATGCTATCCGCGACCTATTGAAACGAGAGTTATGGGAGGGCACTATTAACACGAGTGGTAAGTTAAGTGAGGTTGTCGGATAATGAAATCATTTATTGACTCTGCACGTGAGCATAGCAGGGGAGAGCGAGGCATGTCTAATGTCCGTGATATGGGTCAAGCTCGAATAGTGGTTGTTGGATGCGGTGGTGCGGGAAATAACACAGTAAAACGACTCATGACCATTGGAGTCCAAGGTGCTGAATGCATAGCAATAAACACTGACCGTCAACACTTAGCTGTCACAACCGCACACAGAAAACTCTTGATTGGTGAGAGAATCACTCGTGGACTAGGAGCTGGTGGCTATCCACATGTTGGAAGAGCTGCCGCAGAAGAATCAACAGGACAACTCACTGAACTCCTACGAGATGCTGATTTGGTATTTATCGCTGCAGGGATGGGCGGTGGTACAGGTACTGGTAGTGCCCCTGTTGTAGCTGAAATCGCCAAGAACAGCGATGCGATTGTTGTTGGCGTCATTACAATGCCATTCAACCTTGAAAGGACCCGTATTGATAAGGCAAAAACGGGTCTGGCGCGTTTGCAGGAAAATGTGGACACTGCAGTGGTGATTGATAACCAGAAACTAATGGAGCTAGTTCCAGATCTCCCACTAGAGGAAGCCTTTGGTGTTGCAGATGAAGTTCTTGCAAATATGGTGAAGGGCATCACTGAAACAATAACCATGCCTAGTCTGATAAACCTGGATTATGCTGATGTTCGTTCAATAATCTGTAATGGTGGCGTAGCACTCGTGGGTCTAGGAGAAGCCACGGGCGCCGATCGTGCCAATGAAGCTATTAAAAATGCCCTCAATAGCCCTCTTCTAGAGGTAGAATGGAGTGGGGCAACTGGTGCTTTAATCCACATTACAGGAGGTCCGGACATGAGTTTGGCGGAATCGAACAAGGTCGGCGAAATTGTGTCTGAAAAAATGAGTCCAGATGCCAATGTTATTTGGGGGGCTCGAGTCGACCCAAGACTTAGTGGTATTCTTCGTGTCATGCTTATTCTTACCGGAGTCAAGAGCCCTCAACTATTAGCTCGTTCCAGAGAAGAGGGCAAACTCTCCTCAACAACAAGACGTCTTGCAGAATATGGAATAATAAGTTCGCAAACCCCATCACTTAGTTCTAGAGAGGCCAGAGCACGAGCCTTCGGCAAAATTCCTGAATCCCAAGGAAAATCTTGGGAAGACCGCCTTAAACCCTTGGAACGAACACTAGCTCGAAAATCACCAAAGGAAAAAGAGGCTAAGAAGAGAGAACTTGAAGAGCTTGGTCTTCGAAGACTTCTCTAATCCAAAAACTATCGGCAATGGCCTCAGTCGCAGCGAGATATCTGGCCATACCTAGTTTTGACTCAAAGATGTGTTCGGGTCACATGCTCATATGTTCATAGTAACTACTATGCTAGACCGTGTTCTTTCAACCAGTCATCTGCAATGACTGCAACTCGCTCATAGAGAGGGCCACTTCCCTCGATTCCGTCCTTTGAGATACGGATCTTGTTCATGACGAGTATTATTCCTGTGTCAGGATAGAACTGCACTCCACCGGGTGGGAATGTTTTCTCTAGCTCTTTTGCGAGCCCTTCAAGACTTATCTCTCTCTCTGCAACTGAGAATGAAATTATGCTACTACCGTAGATGAATATCTTCGGGATGCTAATTTCACCATCAGCAACGACATCAGAGAGGACAATACTCAGAGTATTCTGATCAATGCCTTTCAAGGTGCCTGCATAGGTCTTGCCTGTGTTGATTACTACTTCAACTGTTGCGCCAACAACTGCTGCAAGCTCGCGGTTGAAGGCTCTCATTGCTGCGACATCTGACATATAGTTTCACCACTAATGTGATTGAAATCAGAATGGAGGGCGCAGTCATGCCGTTAAAAAATTGATGCTAGCACGGTTTCTCATTTCTCGGGGCTTAAATTGTTCTAACCATCACGTCATGGCAGTTCATAACAGAGTAGAGGCCAGATATATGGTAACAACACAGGTTCAAGAGATAATCGAATCCGAACAAGTAGAACCATCCGCGTGGTCATCAATTAGCCTCCTTAAGGTAGGAGGAATCATGTTAGCAATTGCTGCTACCTGGAGAGTAGTGGATCAATTTGTGCTCGGTCTTGGTGATACATGGCTGAATATCATGCCGTCAAAGCTGTTTCCCTTTCTAATCATTCTCGGCTTTTTCTGGAAATATCGACCAAGAGAAATAGACTCAGTTCTTGGTCTGTCAAGAGATAACTTTCAAGCTCACTTAGCAGTTGGGCTTTTGATTGGTATTGCAATCTCCTTTGGAATTGACTTTGGAGGAACAATTGTATACGGGCTCTCCATTGACCCGACTTATCCTTTACAACTCAATATTTTGAACGAAGAATTACTAGGATACATGTTGTTCTTCTTTCTGACAAACGCTTTCCTTGAAGAAACTCTATTTCGAGGTCTTCTAATTAACGCCTTCAAAACCCGTCAAAGCTCGAACAGAGCAATTATGCTGTCTGCCATTATTTTTGGCATTTGGCATGCAGGTTGGCCTCTTGTCAATGGCGCTGCTGGTTCTGATGCAATGAACCAAGTTGCCTCGATGGTCTTTTTCACAACGATTCTAGGGATATTCCTTGGTATTTACTACGATCGATTCAACTCTAGTCAATCGCTTGTAGGCCCTATAGTAGTTCACACGATGTTCAATTACGTCAGTGAATGTTTCAAGATTGGTCCTGAACCCGTTATTCAGGGTCCCGATCTAATCTTCTCAAATCCTGGACTAATGGCTGCTACACTTCTGATGTTCTTCTTGATATTCATTCCACTAGGCATTTTCCTATGGAAGTTCAATATCGAACAGGTTTCGGTCATGTGGCATCGATTGATTGGCAAAGAAAACGACGGAGAACAAATACACTCTGAAAATGAAATTACCACAAGTAAACACAATAGTGAGGTTTAGAAAATGCAAATTGGTACAGACTTAGTTTTACTATCAAGTATGGCAACAGTAGTTATTGCCGTTTCTCTCTCCGGATACCTGGGCCGAAAGTGGCTCTCTCAAGAAAATCGACTCATTACCGACCTTCCATTGGTCTTTGCAATCGCCTTTGTTGGCCAAGCTTTCAACATCGCCATAGTCACACTGCAACATATCGGACTATTGCCAGCAACAATGATATTCTTCCGAATTCGGACGATAGGGATTGGTGGTTCAGTAATTCCAATATTCGGTGCCATTCTTCAAATCTGGACTCCTTCGATTCAGAGATATCACAACCGGATGGTCTATCTCCTTACCCTCTATTGGTTGGGGATAGATTTTCTTGTGGCTAGTGAAACACTGATCATGAGCCTACTGATTCCAGTGTTAGTTATCAATGGACTCATAATGATGGCCACCTTCATCATAACTTGGAGAACTGGTCGGCTCAAAGAGGTTAGAAGCGAACTCATGGTGTTGTCGGTCTTGTTTGGACTAGCCAGTCAAGTTCTTCGAGTCCCACTTTTGGCTACATCTCTGTTCTATGTTCCAGATGTCTTGTTGATGATCTCAATGATTCTAACCGCAGTGGCATTTGGCAATCCATGGTACAATAGAGGAAAGAAAACCAAACCTGAGGAAGCACCACATATGATTACAGTTCCCTAGTGATCATAAAAAAGAATTGCAGCAAGGGCCAGAACACTCTGGTCCTGCTGTAGCATTTTGATATAGTTCATGCCCTAGAGAATGTGTTATTAGTCTCTCATTCTGCAGCTGGAATAGGTGTAGGTTTTATGGTCCGCCAGAAGCATTTCGCTCGACAGTACCTTAGAGAAGAAACTCTTCCCAGCCCATTTTGCCCAGGATGCGGTGCAGGAGAAGTGAGTAATGCGTTTCTAAAAGCGGCCAAAGACTTAGGCCATGAGAATCTCACTGGACTCGCATTTGTTTCTGGAATCGGTTGCAGTGCATGGATTCCCTCACCACACTATCAGGCAGACACACTCCACACTACTCACGGTCGTGCAATCGCTTTTGCGACAGGTTTGAAACTTGCTCGTCCTGAACTGAAGGTTGTGGTGATAAGTGGCGATGGAGACCTCGCGGCAATCGGTGGAAATCACCTGATTCATGCAGCACGGCGCAATATGGACATGACTGTGATTTGTGTGAACAATTACATCTATGGCATGACCGGCGGACAAGCTGGACCCACGACATTCACTAGAGACCGTACTAGTACAACACCTTACGGCAATCCAGAACGACCATTTGACCTAGCTAGATTAGTTGCGGCTGCAGGTGCCAACTATGTTGCACGATGGACAACTGCTCACCCAAATCAAGCCGCTCGGTCAATCAAGATAGCCCTCGAAAGAGAAGGGTTTTCCTTCATTGAGATGGTTTCCCAATGTCCTACCGCTTACGGTAGAAGAACACGTGCTGGCGGGCCTACTGATATGTTGAAGTGGTTCAAGAAGCTGCCAGTCCGCAAGAAAGGAGACCCAGTTGATCAGCGAATTCCAACAAAAGATGGAATGGACTTAGGTGTCTTTGCTGATAGACACGAAATCCCATTCACTGAATTGTTGCGTGCAACACTCGAAGGTATAGAGGAGTAACAGTTCATGAGGACAGAAATTCGAATCGCTGGTACTGGCGGAATGGGAGTAGTCTTGGCTGGCATGATTCTCGGTCACGCAGCTGTTGTCTATGGAGGTCTCGAGGCTGTCCAAAGCCAGAGCTATGGCTCAGAAGCTAGAGGAACTGCGGCTAAAAGTGAAGTGATTGTGAGCGACCAGCCTATCAAATATCCGAAAGTCCGGGAGTCAGACTATTTCATCGCGATGTCACAGAAGGCCCTCGAGATGTATTTGCCCGGTGCCAAGAAAGGCAGTATACTCATTGTTGACCCCGACCTAGTTGACACTGCGAAAATCAAGGGCTTTGAAATTGTCGAAGTTCCTGCAATGAAGACTGCCGATGAGCTGGGCCTTAGACTTGTTTCTAACATGGTTATGTTAGGCGCTTTTTTGAAAAAGTCTGGTCTATTCCCACTTGAAACCCTTGAGAAGGCAGTTGCTGATTTAATCAGTGCAAAGAATCTAGAGATAGACATCAATGCAATACGGGCTGGGGCCGAACTCGTCTAGCCTCCATGTATCAATGGTAGGACCATAATAACGTCACCCTCGGTCATTTTTGTATCAAGCCCCCTACTGAGACCGATATCTATCCCATTACACAGAATCAATGCATCGCGGTCAATCATCTCTGGACTAGACCACACATCCCTTACATTCCCTTCTCTCTCAATCACTATACTCAACAGGTCTAACAGATTGGCATTATTGTCTAGCTCAACCTCAATGATACCCTCTTTGAACTTCTTGGCCAGTGGTCCCCTGAACAGAAGTGTGACTCTCATGATGCATTGCCACTCGCTCTGGGTGAGTGAACGCTTGATAAAGTACATGATTCGTGCTCAAGCATGAAGCTCTATATGGGATGATTCTCAGGCGAGGTTATGACTGTGGATTGTGAGCAAGAAGAACCTGCTATTGTCTCAAGCAGGTATGCTAGAGTCTTTGGCA
>MEHG01000161.1 GCA_001940705.1 Candidatus Thorarchaeota archaeon AB_25 | reverse complement strand
CAATGTGCATGTAGATGATACGTTTCATGACGCCAATTTGAGGGGCAGCTATAGCCCTTCCAACCCCATACCTCTTTCTGAAGTCCATCATTGTGTCATGCAAGTCCAGGACAATCTGTGGGATGTTTTCCATGTCAGAGAGGGTCACATCCTCTGATGTCTTGTATAACTGAGGATTGCCAAGCTGTAGAATCTCACGGACTGTCATTAGAGATGTGATGTGCACGTCACGATAAGAAGATGACCATAGTCATCTCAAAGAAGATTACGATAGGAATATCAGTAGCTATGCAACCTCGATGGTTATGGCACGACCAATGTGGTTTGTCAAGCTACTGAAGAAGACATTCCCAAATGTATCTCTTATTGCGAAAGCAACCAATATTCCACTATTGGGGAGAGTTGTCGACAAGATGCTCTTTGAGGGCGATGATATCATCTACTTGCCAAAGGACAATGTCGCACAGAAGACAATTCAGATCAATCAGCAGCTTGAGAGACCTGAGGAGACCCCCCTTCCATCAGAGATTGTCCATCATTTCATTGAGAAGGCAAATGATCATTGGATCATGGATTTCTGTATTTGTCGGGACGCTTCCAAGTGTGAGGACTACCCTATCAATTACGGCTGTCTATTTCTAGGTGAGGCTGTAGAAGGAATAAATCCTGAACTAGGTCGTCGTGTTACAAAGGAAGAAGCACACGAGCATGCGAGGAAGTGCCGTGAGGCGGGACTTGTTCACTTAATTGGACGAAATAAGCTTGATGCTCAGTGGTTGGGAGTATCACCCGGGGAGAAGTTGTTGACTGTCTGTAATTGCTGTCCCTGTTGTTGTCTCTGGAAAATACTTCCAGACATAAATCCCGAGATTGGTAGGAAGGTCACTAAGATGCAAGGTGTTCATGTCGAAGTGACTGATGCCTGTGTTGGGTGTGGTACATGTACCGAAGGCATCTGCTTTGTCGATGCAATATCTCTTGTGGATGGAAGAGCAGTGATTTCCGACCATTGTCGAGGTTGTGGAAGGTGCGTCGAGGTCTGCCCAGAAACCGCCATCAAGATGACCATTGACAATAGCCAGTTCGTAGAGGATTCTATCAAGAGGGTTTCATCCGTTGTAGATGTCGAGTGAGTGGGTCGAGAACAAGCCTTTTTACAGTGACCGTTTGGCTTCGTGCAAGCCTGTTTGAAAAATCAACAGAAGTGTGCATCAGATGGTCACAAGAATCACAGTTATTGGAATGGGCTATGTTGGCATCCCATGTGCAGCCTTACTTGCAGATGTGCCGGGCTTTCTAGTTACAGGTCTCCAAAGGAGGTCAAAGAGGTCTGGTTGGAAGATTGAGCACCTCAATGCTGGAAAATCACCCTTTGAAGGAGATGAACCTGGGCTCGATGAACTAATCGCCAAAGTCGTAGCTAAGGGAAGCTTCAAGGTCACTGATGATGTTGACGTCTTGAAGGACTCTGATGTCATTCTGATTGATGTTCAGACCCCTACAGATGAGAATCACGTTCCCCAGTATGACTCGCTGAGAGAGGTCAGTAAGCAGATAGGTGAACGAATCAAGAAGGGCACGCTGGTGGTTGTCGAGTCCACTGTTGCTCCTGGGACGACACAGAACGTAGTTCAGAAAATCATCGAGGAAAAATCAGGTTTGAAGAGCGATGAGGACTTTGACCTTGCCTTTGCATATGAGCGTGTGATGCCTGGAAAACTGATTCGTAATATTGTCCACCTACCCAGAATTGTGGGAGGAAACACCCCTCAAAGTGCCAAGAGAGCAGTGGACATGTATTCAAAGATAGTCAAGGCTCCAGTACACCAAACAGATGTACTCACTGCAGAGGTCTCTAAGACAATTGAAAATGCGTATCGAGATGTGAATATAGCTTTTGCCAATGAGATGGCCTTAGTTTGTGAGAGTCTTGGGGTCAATACCTACGAGGTAATTGAATTTGTGAACGAGTTGGACAGTAGAAATATGCACATTCCAGGTGCGGGGGTTGGAGGTCATTGTCTACCAAAGGACACATGGCTCTTACGTCATGGACTTAATGAGTATGGTTCACAGAAGGTGGAAGCAAAATTCATCTCTCTTGCTCGAGAAATTAACAATTACATGCCCGTCCACATGACTCACCTCATTGAGGATGCTCTTGAGAAAAAGGGAGTCAAGATTCAGGGTGCAACAGTGACCGTACTAGGAATCGCATACTTAGAGAATGCAGACGATACAAGGAACACACCTGCTCTGGTGCTCATCAATACTCTGGAAGAAAAAGGTGCGAAAGTGGTTCTACATGACCCCTATGTACAGAAATGGGACCTAGGACCACATGAGATTGAGAGAGACATTTACACGGCTGCAAAGGACTCTGACTGTCTTGCGCTAGTGACAAGGCATAGGGACTACATTGACCTGAACTTCTCAAAACTCGGAGAGATCATGAGAACCCGGACTCTTGTGGATGGTCGTAACGTTTACGAGGAGGACAAGTTGGTCGCTCATGACTTTGAATATAGAGCAGTTGGGAAAGTGGGTTTGAAGGGATAGACGCAGTTCCTAACCATCTTGTTGTACTATGCTCCAAACTTCTCTATGTGCCCAGAATATCCTAGAAGGATGGGCATGACATCAATCCCTCTAATTGTATGAAGTGCACCTTTTGCTGCATCAATCTCAGAGAATTTCTCCACAGAATCAGGACGAATGAAATTGGACCAGACCACAATCGGCACAGGATCGCATTGGTGTTCTCCAACTGATACGGCAGTAGTATGGTCACCTGTAATAGCAATGACAACATCATCAGCTACCGCATCCAAGATTGTTCCAACCATCTCATCGGTCTTTTCTATCGCTAGGACTTTCTCCTTCGCATTTCCGTCATGACTGGCATTGTCTGGCGCTTTGATATGAACAAAGACGTAGTTGTAATCAGCCCTTATCGTTTCAATCGTCTTCTTTGCGATGTTGTCGAAGTTCGTATCGATTGTTCCTGTCTGACCTTCCACTGGGATATGCTCCATGCCAACATACTTTGCAGTCCCAATATAGAGCGCTCCACCAGCAATCACAGCAGCCTTGATACCGTATCGCTCTGGCAATGAAGGAATATCACTGTGTCGACCAGGACCTCTAAGAAGAATCGCGTTAGCGAGGGGAATACCTTTCTTTGCTCGCTCCTTGTTAGTTTCAAGACCTTTCATTCTTTCATGTGCTACACGCATTAGCTCATTGACGACCTTTGCAGTTTTCTCCGCTTCTGGCTTGAGTGGACGTACTGTCAAAATCTTTTTTCCAGTTTCATGGGGATCCACGTCACTGATTTCAGCGTAGAGACCCTCACCCTCGAGAACGAGTGCGCCTCTATGCTCGACTGTTGCGATGAATCTCACCTTGACCCCATCAATCTCGATTCCATCAAGAGCTGCTTGTAACTCAGCTTGTTCTTCAGGGGTAAAATTTCTTCCAGCCCTTCGATCCAAGACAACCATTTTTGAGTCCACGGTTGCAAAGTTGGATCTAAAGGCCACGTCACCGGGTTTTGTTTCTAGTCCAGCTCCGAAAGCCTCCAAAGGACCTCTTCCGGGATAGTCAGCTATAGGATCATACCCAAAGAGTGCAAGGTGAGCTGTGTCAGATCCAGGTGTGATGCCGGGTCCAATCACATTCATCAATCCATTCTGTCCTTGAGCAGACAACCTATCAAATGTAGGTGTCTTAGCAGCCTGAAGTGGTGTCTTACCGCCTAGCTCCTTTAGTGGTCTGTCACCTACACCATCCATCACAACAAAGACTGCAGTTCTCTTGTCACTCATTGCTCAGTAGTTCCTCCAGGCAGTTTTGAACTCGGAACCTGGATATCCGCATTTACCATCAAGAACATCATAGATCTCGAGGAGGCGATTGTACTTCGAAACACGGTCGCTACGTGCAGGACCTCCAGTCTTGAGTTGTCCTGTACCTAGTGCAACGCAAAGGTCAGAGATGAAAGTATCACTAGTCTCACCACTCCTGTGACTTACAACAACACTCCAATCAGCCTCATAAGCGATGGTCGCTGCTTCTATCGCTTCTGTCACAGAACCAATCTGATTCACCTTGAGGAGGAGTGAGTTCCCTGCTTTGTCCTTGATAGCTCTCCTTACAATCTCAGGGTTCGATACGGTAAGGTCATCGGTAACGACCTGTATCTTGGTCTTCGTCATATACTCTGCAAAGTCGTCAAATGCTTCCTCTTCGAATGGGTCCTCAACGGTGAGAAGTGGAAATGTTCTCTCGAGGTCAAGGTATAATTCAAGGAGTTCTGAAGCGTCGATAGTCTTACCATCAATGTCGTACTTCCCATCCTTAAAGAAACCACTAGCAGCCGCATCGATACCAAGTACAACATCTTTCTTGGGTGTATACCCAGCCTCTTCGATTGCGCCCATGATCTCCTCGAAGGCATCACTTGTGCCTTTCAAACCAAAGCCACAGAATCCGCCTTCATCTCCAACATGTTTTGCCATTCTTCCATGTCGCTTAATCATCCGCTTCCCAAGGGTCTGATAGACCTCGCTGATGCATCTCAGTCCCTCTGGATAGGTTTTAGCACCGATAGGCAGAACCATGAATTCTTGGATGGCTAGTTCATTGCCTGCATGCGCCCCACCGTTGATAACATTGGACATGGGGACAGGCAGTTGGTATTGTGCATCCTTACCAATCACATTCCTTCTCAAGTACTCAAAGAGCTCTAGCTTGAGATGGGATGCAGCTGCAACAGCTGTTGCCATTGAAACTGATAGGATAGCGTTGGCTCCAAGTTTGCCCTTACCTGTGCTTGGATCAGTCTTCAGGAGGGTCTCGTCAACTGCTTTCTGCGACAAGGGGTCAACAGAGGTCATTGCATCAGCAAGCACTGTATTAACGTTCTTCACTGCCTGAGTGACTCCCTTTCCCCCATAACGGTCACCACCGTCTCTCAGTTCAACTGCTTCCAGAATTCCAGTCGAGGCTCCACTTGGAACTTTGGCAACTCCTATCGTTCCATCTGAAAGTGTGACCTTTGTCATGAGAGTAGGATTTCCTCGAGAGTCTAGAATCTCAAGCGCACGTATCTTAGTTATCTTGACCAATATCGTTCACCTTGAATATCTCGTCTTACTTCTTTGTTGTTGAGGAACAACTAGGATTTATGTCAATCCATCTGAACGAATTATTTTTGCCTTGGTCAGGACAAGTTCTATTACGTCGCGTGTCCTGCGAAACAGATGGGAGTGAATTGAATGGTCTTCCATGAAACCAAATCAAAAATTGTTTGTACTATCGGACCAGCTTCGAAGCCAAAAGCAGTTCTTGAGAAGATGGTAGCGGCTGGAATGGATGTGGCTAGACTCAATATGTCTCATGAAGACCGAAAGAATGTAAGAAAGACATTCGAAACTATCCGTTCAGTTGATGATACACTTCCCATAATGTTCGACCTTCAAGGCCCAAAGATACGTGTAGGCGAAATCGACGGTCAGGTGGATTTAATCACTGGAAATGAGTTGGTCCTCTCAACTGAGGAGTTCGTCGGTGACGCAAGTAGGATTTCGGTGTCTCATGAACAGTTACCTCAAGATGTTAAGGTTGGCAACATCATCGCATTAAATGACGGAATTATCAGACTAAAAGTCAAGTCCAAAAAGAAGACCGAAGTTGTGACTGAGGTTGTACATGGGGGACCGATTTCGAGCAGAAAGGGAGTAAAC
>MEHG01000160.1 GCA_001940705.1 Candidatus Thorarchaeota archaeon AB_25 | reverse complement strand
AACAGAGAATTCAGTATCTTTGTAGACTGGACAGAATAAACAGCGGTTCCATTCACAATTACGAGTCACTCGAATAAGAAGACTAGATGCTTCACTTGGAGGTCTAATGGGTCCCATCTCGTAACGATAATGCTCCAGACTATCCAAATCCAACTCAGAGCTCACCTGATACTATCTTCAGATTTCCTACCTGTTAGTATTTTCCAATGAGGAGGTCAATCAATTCTTAGTTTCTCAGATGTTGCCAGGTACATCCGAAGTGTATCCACATGAGAACGCAGTTTTGCAACACTGCCATCATGACCTAAGGCGAATGCGTGTGGACCAATTCGACGTCCACGTTTGAAAGCCGCATAGAAACATGCCTCCATTCCTTTTGCACCTAGTGAATGCGCTCGCTCACCCACAGTCATAATGAGATCCAAATCTTCCTGGGACTCTATACATAGGTAATAGGCTGGTCTATGTGGATGCGATGTGTCAGTGAACTTGACAATGCGAGACCCCTCAGGAAATCGTCTATTTAGACAGGTATTACATCTCCATTCACCACCATCAGAGAATGAGTTGTACACAAACTGAACATTATCAGCAGACCCACAAGAATCGCAAGTTTTTACCATCGCAATACCCCTTGCTTACTCTCTATCAAGGGAAAATGTAGGAAACCAAGAACTTGAGATGTTATATTCTCTCAGTGATACAGACTAAACCCTTCATCTTGTCCTCAAAATGGGCTAAGAGTTTAAATCAGTTCATGAAATTGCGAGCCCAGTGATTTCTGTGGACTGGAGAGGCTAGCGATGCTGCCCAAAGGGGCCATCGCAGGATGAATTTAGGTTTTGCCACACAAGAAAGGCCGTGGCGGCCAGAAAAAAATCAGAGTTCGTGAAAGTGGCAGTAAGATCTATCCTCACAGGATGGATCGCTGTACTGCCAACATTGCTCCCAAGTGCAAGGGCTGGGTCAATGCTAACACCATGCCTGCTCCTGGCATTTGCAAGCGCTGCTGGCAGGTCATGAACTCTCGTAAATGAACAAACTGGGGGGCTTTCCCCCGACTATTCTTTTTTCCACTATGCAGGAATGTAGATCCATTGACGCATGTCTTGGAGACATGGTATTCGGCGAATCAGATTCTTCTTTAGCAGTTTCCGCAGGGCGTATCTAACGGTACGAGGTGCAAATTGTACTTCACCTAGGAGCTGTTTGGGTGTAACGCCGTTCTTCCCTTGCTTTCTAAGTATAGAGAGCACTATCGACTGACTCTTGGTCAACTTGGAAGTCTTTACCCTTAGCTCAAACTCTTCCTTATTCATCATTGGTTAAAACACCAACTATATAGTTGGTCGTTTGACTAACTTGTATATAACATTTTCTACAAAGACATTAGGAAAAATAATGTAATCCTTGATGCGAGAGAACCACGATAGTGTCGAATAATGGATATGAAAATGTTGAGGTCCATTGTTATCATGAATCCATTGAATAGGTCATCATAGAACTCCTATATTTGGAGCATACCAATTCGATTGCATTGAAGACACCAGAAACCAAATCTATTTGTAGAGCTTCTACGTAACTCATGCTCGCTTTCTTCGAGTGAGAAAGGAGGTATGGAAAAAATGGAAAACCAAGGAACAATTGCTGCGTTCTTGATAGTCGGTCTTCTAGTTGGTTTAGGTGTTGGGTACATGTTGCCCGGATTAATGACACCACCACCAGTAGAACCAACCGATCTTTTAGAAACTATCCAAGACCGCGGTTATATGGTGGTTGGCACTAGCTCAGGATTCTATCCATTTGAGATGGTGAATACCACAACCAGCGCCCTATATGGGTTCGACATAGACCTTGCTGAATATGTCGCAACCGAATTAGGAGTCACAGTGCAGTGGCAGGACATGGACTTTGGAAATCTAGTCGGTGCATGTGGAGCCGGAACAATAGATATGATTGCAGCAGCAACATTCATCACAGCTGATAGGAATGAACAGCTTCTACCATCAGTCTGGTATCTTCGAGCCAATATGGTCATCATTGTCAAGAACAGCTCTGTTTTGACTGTTGCTTCCTATGATGACCTAGATGGATTAGATGTGGGTGTCCAAACAGGTACTGCAGAGGACTTTGAACTCTTAGACCACAATGATGCCGGTGGAACCATCAGCATCCAGGAATACCCATACTTGGATCAGATGTTTCTTGACTTGAATAGTGGATTACTTGATGCAATATACATTGACGAACCAGTACTTCCACAGTACGATCAGATCTATGATCTAAAGATTATCTACACTGTATTGGCACCGCCAATGGCATTCTATGTGGCATACGATAATCCAGATTTCTATGAAGCAGTAAACAATGCAATGGCCAAAGCATTTGAAACAGGTTTTATCGACGACTTAATCTTGGAATACTTCATGTGAGCTCCATAGAATAGGTGAAAGAAAACATGCAAGAGTTGCAGGAGATTGTTAGATGGTTTCTATACATCATCGTTAATGGTCTTCCTGCCACTCTACTTTTAACTTTCTTTGGACTAGGTATCGGTCTTCTTTTTGGTTTAGTTTTGGCATTGGCACGTGTTTATGCACCTAAGGGAATTCAGATAATTGCAACAACATATGAGAGAATCTTTCGCGGCATCCCGATACTTGTCCTGATGTTTATTTTTGCAGTTGCGCTACCAGGGATGTTTGCGTTTGTAGGTATTGGCACTAATGCAGTACTTGCCTCTGTTGCCTTTGCATTAGGTCTTAGAAGTTCTGCGTATCAGTCAGGCATTTTTCGTAGTGCCATTCTCTCAGTAAATCCAGGACAACTTCAAGCGGCTCAAGCACTTGGCATGTCTGGGATTCAAGCAAATCAACACATTGTGCTACCTCAAGCATTCCGTATTGCTGTCCCATCGTGGTCGAATGAGTACGCAGTTGTAATTAAGGACACATCCTTTGCCCTTGGTGTGGGAGTTGTAGAGATGAACAAACTTGCTTTCAACTTATACACTGAAAATCCGGCATTAATGATGTTCATTTTGTTTGCCCTAACATTTGTGTATTTCTGCCTTACATACCCAGTTACAAAATACGTTGGCGGATTTGCGACAAGGAGAATGAGAAGACTTGGATTAGGAGGCGGTTAAGAATGGATATGTCAACAGTTTTAGAGGTTATCGATGTTTGGAAATCATTTGACACACTAGAGGTCCTAAAAGGCATCTCGTTTGAGGTCAATGAGGGAGAAGTGAAGGTTATCTTTGGCCCAAGTGGCAGTGGTAAGAGCACTTTGCTAAGATGTATTAATATGCTTGATCCTCCTCATCAAGGGGAAATTCTTCTTCGAGGGGAGAGTCTAACGGATCCTTCTGCAGACATCAATAAACTCCGATCAAGAATTGGAATGGTGTTTCAAAGTTTCAATCTGTTTGCACATATGAAAGCAATCGACAATGTTGCCATTGGACCTCGAAAAGTCCTGGGACTTTCCAAAGAGGACGCGCTAAACAGAGCAGCAGCTGCTTTGGAGTTGGTGAAGATGAGTGACAGATCACACCATTATCCAGCAGAACTGTCTGGAGGGCAACAACAGAGAGTGGGAATAGCCCGAGCCATGGCAATGGAACCTGATGTCATATTATTTGATGAGCCAACTTCAGCGCTTGACCCTGAGCTTATTGGAGAGGTTCTTCAAGTCATGCTTGACATTGCAAAGACGGGAACTACAATGGTTGTTGTTACACATGAAATGGGATTCGCAAGAGCTGTGGCTAGTGAAATGATATTCATGGATGAAGGAGTAATTGTGGAACGCGGTACTCCCCAGCACTTCTTTGCTGGAGCAGAGTCACCTCGAGCTATGAAGTTCTTACAGCGTTTGGAAGTACTATATGGGCAAGCAGACGAATAAGAGATCTAGTATCTATTAGAAGATGAGAATATGAACACGAGCACGACTCAATCTCCAACGCCCTACCAAAGATTGAGAATTGCATTCGCGACACGACGTGGTCGAGCGTTCTTAGCGATCATATCTGTTATTGCTATGACCGGAATTTTGTTCATACTTTTCATTACTCTTGACCTGACAAGATACTTTGATGGATTCCTGGAGGGCGTGAGTACGACATTGTCATTGTACATCTTCGCCCTAGTGTTTGGCTTTCTTGTTGGGCTCTTCTTTGCGATTACTCGAGTATACGGAGGTCCAATCCTCTCTAGAATTGCTACTGCCTATATAGAAGTGATTCGTGGTACACCAGTTGTAACTCAGATTATCATTCTTGCTTATTTGCCAGATACTATCAATATCTTTCTGAACTCACAAGGTCTTGCTCCTATTCCTCTAAGCTGGGAACTTCGGTATCTAATGAGTGCAATATGTCTAGGTATGAATAGTTCAGCATATCAAGCAGAGTTCTTCAGAGGATCTATAACATCTGTCAGTGCGGGACAGATGATGGCGGCACGAGCAATAGGGATGTCTAGAACTCAAGGCATCAGACAAATCATTCTTCCTCAAAGTCTCAGACGTGTTATTCCAGCATGGGCGAATGAGGCCTCATATCTACCAAAGGTAACTACTGCGGCATATCTTGTTAGTGTAAGTGAAGTATTTCAATGGGCAAATTCAACGGTTTCTCGAACTTTCAGACCTCTTGAAATTTATTTACTTGTAGCGTTCTTCTTCATCATCTTGATAACATTTGTAACATGGTTGCTAGATACAGTTTACGAGGAAATCAAAATTCCAGGGTTATGATTTCATCTCATGGTTCCTTTCTGTTAATTTCTCAACATCTTCTTCCATGAAGAGTTGTTTCCCAGAATTGTGTTAGAGGGGGATATTCCCATGCTTCTTAGGAGGCCTGTTCTGCCTCTTGCTTGCTAGTAAATCGAGCCCATTGCAGATCAGTTGTCTGGTTTCCCGAGGATAAATCACCTTGTCAATGTACCCAAGACCAGCAGCAATGTAAGGATTGGCAAATTGCTCTTTGTATTCCTTTGCCAACTGTGCTCGCTTCTTCTCCTTGTTTTTTGCAGCCGCAATCTCTTTTCGGAAGATTATGTTGATTGCTCCATCTGGACCCATGACAGCAATCTGTGAGCCAGGCCAGGCATATACGAGGTCAGCACCGATGTGCTTCGAACTCATAACGTCGTAGGCACCACCGTAGCCCTTACGAGTGATTATCGTGATGAGTGGAACTGTTGCCTCTGCAAAAGCATAGAGAATCTTCGCTCCATGACGGATGATGCCGCCCCACTCCTGTGCTGTGCCAGGCAAGTAGCCAGGAACATCCATGAATGTGATTACTGGAATGTTGAATGCATCACAGAATCTTACAAACCGAGCACACTTGTCTGATGCGTTGATATCTATGGTTCCAGCCAGATGAGCTGGGTTGTTGCCAACGATTCCGACTGACCGGCCATCAAATCGAGCAAATCCGGTAGTCATGTTCTTGGCCCAGTGTTCGTGGACCTCAAAGAACTCTCCATTATCGACGAGTTTGGTGACAACATCTCGCATATCATATGGAACATTGGCATCCTCTGGTACAAGATCGTCAATGGACTCATCAATATCATCAGGACCATGTCCAGTGTCGACACGCGGAGGTTCCTCTAGGTTGTTGCTTGGGATGTAACTGAGTAGTGTCTTGATCTGTTGGATACAGTCATCCTCGTCCTCGCTAGCGAATGAAGCCACACCGCTCGTTGTATTGTGGGTCATAGCACCACCAAGTTCTTCGAAAGTGACCTCCTCACCAGTGACCGTCTTGATC
>MEHG01000159.1 GCA_001940705.1 Candidatus Thorarchaeota archaeon AB_25 | reverse complement strand
TTCGCAGAGGAGTTCCCAATCACGGAACATCAGAGCACTGAATTCTTGAATGATAATCGTCACCTGTGGATGAGATCCCGCAAGCTCACAAATGTATTGAAGATTCGAGATGAAGTGTTCAGGGGCGCTAGGGAATACCTGCGCAACGAAGGATTCTATGAGACCACATCACCTATGTTCGTGTCGACAATGGGCGAAGAGGGTGCTGAACTCTTTGAGGTTGAATACTTTGGAAAGAAGGTCTACCTGACCCAAACTAGTCAGATGCATCTAGAACCCCAACTGTTCGCAATGGAGAAAGTGTTCATTCTAGCTCCTTCATTCCGTGCTGAGAAATCAAGGACACGCAAACATCTAACGGAATTCTGGCATTTGGAAGTTGAGGAAGCATGGTGTGACCACGAGGGTAACCTAAAGCGACAAGAAGGTCTCATCAGTCATATGTGCCATGCGGTGGCTGACAACAGACTTCCTGAACTCAAAGAACTTGGTATGGACCCTGAGCGACTCTACAACGTCAAAGCCCCCTTTGACAGGATGACCTATTCTGAAGCAATTGACATCTGTCAAAAAGCAGGGTTGAAGATAGAGTGGGGACAGGACCTCCGTACAGAGGCTGAACACATTCTCACCGATGACCGAATCAAATTCCTCTTTGTGGAGTACTATCCAAAGGAGATCAAGTCCTTCTATATGAAGCACAACGAGGAAGACCCCCGCACATACAAGAACAGCGACCTCCTTGCCCCTGAGGGATTCGGAGAGATGATTGGTGGGAGTGAGCGTGAGACTGACTATCAGCTAATCATTGACAACCTCGATAGAATTGGGGATGACCCGAAAAAGTATGAGTGGTACCTAGATATTCGTAAGTATGGTAGCGTGCCTCACTCAGGTTTTGGTGTCGGAGTTGACCGGTTGATGACCTGGATGCTAGATCTTGAACACATCCGGGACTGCATCCCATTCCCACGAACCGTCAGTCGGATATTTCCATAGCAAGATGAGATTGAGCTATCCGCAGTTACGGATAGCTGATCTCCCATGTGGGATTAATGTGAGACTCATCTCGAAACTTCTATATCCTTTAGATTTCTCTAGATGTCCAAAGAAGGATTGCAAAGTCCAAGTGGGAGCTGTAAATATTGAGGATTCAAGTGAGTCCAAAAACCCTGGCTCTAGTTCTGATTGTGACCCTTGTGGTATTCGAGTTTGGTCTAGGTGTTTCTGCTCAAGAATACGTGGAACCAATTGATTTGATGATAATCACGCACGAGGATTTTGTGACCGAGTGTCAACGATTATCAGCTTGGAAAAACAGCACAGCCATGACTTCTGCTGTTGTGAGCTGGCAAGAACTTGCGGCATCTTTCCCAGGCACTGACCAACCTGAGAGAATAAAGAGGGGTATAGCAGACTGGTACTCTCGCTATCGAACAAAGTATGTCCTATTGATGGGTGATAGTGATGTCCTTCCAGTGAGATACATAACGATGGACTGGAACTGCCACACACCCGAACCTGACAAGATAACATCTTCAGATGTAGTGTACAGTGCTTCTGATCTTTACTATGCAGATCTATTCAATGCCAGTGAGGACTTTGCAGACTGGGACTATGATAGGAATAGACACTATGGAGAATTATTGGGAGCTTGGAAATTCACGGGATTAGCCCCAATCAATTATGACCGTCTAGACATGTTTCCTGATGTTGCTGTAGGTAGAGTACCTGCCTCTACGTCACAAGAGGTTCGGAATTATATTGACAAGGTAATCAGTTATGAAACCAATGCTGATATGCAGTCCGCAAGTTGGTTAACAGAAGCACTTCTGATCGCTAATGGTGTGAATGATCTCAATCAATATGTTCTTTCGGGGAATATTGGTGCAGATCTTGTTACTGCAGGGTTTACTAACACGCGATTCTTTGATGTCGACATGTTGAATCTTCCAAGACCGTTCACGTACCGTCCTAACAATATCATAATCACGAACGAGTTGAACTATGGCAAAGGATTTGTCAATTTTGCTGGTCATGGAAATCCCAACCATGCACCATCCTATGGGGTCGAGGGGAACGATTACAGCATGCGAAAAGCTCACTCTCTAGGTGCCCAATTTAACACAACAGAGGAAGCATTGACAAGTTTCTGTTGGCAATTTTCAGGTTTACCCGCTGTTGGTGATGTCAACGGAGATGATGTATCGGATGTGTTCTTCTTCCAATCAAACGGCACAGTTCATGTTGCAGTTTCAATAGATCCCTTTGGTCCGTACTACATCACTCCATACAGATCTTTCTATGATTTGGGAGGATATTTTGCACCCGAACCTGGGTATCCGAAAATCGGGGATTTCAACGGAGACTCTCGTGATGATATCATTCAGGTGAATAGGGTTAGCGGGAATGTATATGTTTCAACTGCAAAATTGGGTGAACCCCGCTTTGATACTGTTTCAACTTGGCTCACTGGATTCCTCACAAGCCCTTATTCCTGGTATGTGGGTGATTTCAGCGGTGACTCATACTGTGACGTAGCTTACCGCGATGGGACTAGATTTCAAGTTGCATTCTCCAATGGGTCCTCATTCTCACCCTCTGTTTCAATGTTCAATGGAATAGATCCTGATGAGATTATTGTTGCCGGTGATTATAACGGGGATTTAGCTGAGGACATAGCTCTGATTGATACAGTCAGTGGTGACGTGAGAGTTGCCACGTCAACAGGTCAGATCCTAGAGATTGATTCAGACTTCAACTATGGGGGTTTCTGTCCTGGCGATGTGGCCTATGGAGCTCGAATACTGTCTGCCAATTGCACTGGCAATGGCGGCGACGATCTTGTCCTGTTCCTCAGAGATTCCAGGATTGGAGGATCTCGATCTGATGCGGCTGGAACCTACTGGGAGCTAGGAGATGTGTACGTGCTGGATTCAGAAGGGTCTGATTGGATCAGTTGCAATGTCTGGCATGATCAGTTCTGCACTAGTGCGAGGACTCCCGCTGTTGGAGATTTCAATGCAGATGCCAGAGATGATATCGTCTTCTTCAACAGATTAGAAGGAGGGGACCCATTTGATGACCTCAAGAATGAAGACATGTATCCAGTCATCTTTGCCGCTTCATGCAGTACTGCAGAGTATGCAATAGTTCCACCCTGGCGGAACTACAATGATGTATCTGGAACCTCTCAAATCGGTAGCAATAGTGGAAACATATTCCCTTTGACATTCTTGCATGGAGAGGAACTGCGAATTGCGCCTCGTCCTCATGCGCTTCAAACCTCGGATACCGGGTGCATCATGGAACGATTTCTTGTTCAATACAATACTAGTGGTGCCGTGGCATACATCGGAGGTGTTGAGGTACTCCAGACAGTCGTGAATGACATGAATAGATTTTTTGTTGAAGAGTACACGAGTGGTGAGAACATCTTAGGTTTGATGTGGAATAATGCTCTAGGATCATATCTCATTGACAAAGGATATGGTGGTGGGGAGCATGCACTCTATGCTTCTTCCTGGGGTGAGGTTGCAAGCTATCATCACACCTCAAAGGTATCACTATTTGGAGACCCATCATTGAGAGTATTTGACACACCTGAACCCACTACTCCTACTCCCACAATAATCCCCCCTATCTACATCGTCATTATTGGAGGCGGTATTGTAGCTGCTGCCGGAATTGTTATTCTCATTCGAAGATTCCGCTTCAGAGCCTAGTCCTCAATCGATTCGGTAGAGGTCTCTTGATGTTTCTTCTCTATAAGCTCTGCTTGATGAATTCTGACCATCCTGATCGAAAACACTAAGCATATCCCACCTACAAGAACACCAATCAACCATATTGGACTTGCCAAGGGGTGTGCTAGCCAGAGAGTGAGAATGTAGATGTTCAGACAGGCGAAGAATATTGCAAATGATACAAGGGTAGCATAAAACGACCAAGGCATTTTAGCGGAGCTCATAGTTACCACTCACATCTGACTAACTCACTGCAATATAGACATTGCCCAGTTCTGAACGTCGTACCTATTGAGCAGACTGATTGTTGTTGTTCTCGTCCCCTGTATCTAATGGGCTTATCAAGAGACCTTCAGAGGTCGCCTTCAATACAACACGTTTCCCTATCCCTGCAAGACGTCTGATTGTTTCTGGAATCACCATTCGCCCCTTTGCATCGATCTCCGTTATATCACCATAGAGAATGTGTTTCTGACCCTCGATGAGACCATCTCTGATTCTCAATACTCTGTCAGCATATTCAGCAACCCGTGGGTTGTGAGTGACATTGATGACGGTTGTACCAAACTCTTTGTTTGTTTTCTTCAGCGCTTCCATCACCATCTCTGTAGTTTCACTGTCAAGCTCTCCTGTGATCTCATCTCCTAGAAGAAGTTCGGGGTTGTTTGCGAGAGCAACACAAATGGCACATCTTTGATTCTCACCGCCGGACATCTGATTCGGTTTGTGATTCGCTCTTGGTCCAAGCCCCATAGTATCAAGCAACATATGGGCTCTTTCATTCGCAAGCTTTGTCGGAGCTCCAGCGAGTTTCATGGGTAGAGTGACATTCTTGAATGCGGTCAATCCTGGTACCAGGTTACCAATCTGCCAGATGAATCCAACCTTTTGTCGTCTATAGAGCATCGACCTTCTGTCATCCAGTATCGAAACACTGTGACCATCGTAGAGGATTGCGCCTGCAGTGGGTTTGTCAAGTGCGCCTAGCATCTTTAGTAGGGTTGACTTTCCCGATCCACTTGGTCCAACGATTGAGAGAAACTCACCTTCACTAACCTCGAAGTCAACACCCCTCAGAGCTATGACCTCTTTCTGTCCACGTTTATAGACCTTCATCAGGTCTCGGACAACAACTTTGTATTCTGATCCGATTTCATCCAGATTCTCCGCCATTTTATTTACCCCATGTATTGAATTTCCTCTGCAATGTTGAGTTTCAGTGCTCGAGATACAACAGCATATGTCGCTATGAGTGATACTATAACTGCAGTGCCTGTTATTCCTGCTATTAGTGGCCAAGGTACTATTAGGTTCACTGGAAGCCTTGTCCACAATTGAGTGGTCGACAATCCCATATAGAGTAAGGGAATATCTTTCAATAGGAATGCAAGTGTGGTGCCGATGGCTCCACCTATGAGTGCGGCGAGTAGCAATCCCGTTGACGTATCAACAAGTGAAGCTACTACCATTGATTTCGATTCAGCTCCAAGTGCCCGTAGGACTGAGAACTGTTTTCTCAGACTTCTAACTCTGACTGTGGTAACAATGATTATTCCAAAGGTGAGATAGATTAGTGAGAAAATGATGTTTAGAGTATATGCTCCAAAGATGGATTGAGTCGCCCGTGAATCTAGGACCTCATCTATTGATTCGTACGCGGCTTCTACATCATTGAAACTGTATGGTGCGATTCGGTAGATGTCATTCATAGCCTGTGTGTAGTTAGCTCCTGGTTCAAGATCCACATAGAACTTTGTAACGTGTGTGCTGTTAATCCAGTTGTGAAGAAGACTAATGTCCATGATAAGAAAGTCATAAATGTCTGACTCGCCGGGGAAGTAGGTTCTTTGCGCATACGATTCAAGACTACTTGTCATGAGATCTACAATTGTGCAGTCTGTTGTATTATACCAATTGGGACTAAAGACTTGAAGATCGAGGAATGGCGAGTATTCCGGTCTGGGCACACGTGTGATTGAGTCAATTGTGTAATGGCTGACCGGTTTAAAGGTTGTAATGATGTTGATGCCGTCTTCTAATGACTCATTTAATTTTGCGATTGATGACTGTGGTTTATCCTGCATGGTGAAGTAGTCAAGCCAGAAT
>MEHG01000158.1 GCA_001940705.1 Candidatus Thorarchaeota archaeon AB_25 | reverse complement strand
TACAGAGCCATGTTTCCCAAGTAGGTTCTTGGGAGTTTCCTTCCCAAGTGGACCTAGTTTGACGATATCGTTCACGAATTGGTTGATCTGTTCAGCAAAACTATCTGCTTCTGAAGCGGATGCGCTTCCGAAATACAATCGACGGTTGTCAATCCCCGCGACTTCCAGAATCTCTCGCATGTTGTCAGTCCTGTCTTTTGCGTAGCGGGCACCAGATCTATAGTGACAGTCTTGAACGTGACAACCCATAACTGCAACACCATCAGCACCTTCTGCAAATGCAGTGAGTAAGGTGTCAACATTGAGTCGACCGGTGCAGGGCACCTGTATAGGAATAACATTTGGCGGGTATTTCATCCGGGCTGTTCCTGCTCTGTCTGCTGCAGTATAAGCGCACCATCGGCAGAGATATCCCACAATAGCTGGTTTCATCGGGTTGAACTTAACAGCTGCCTTTGTAGCATTCTCAAGTTGCTCATTCGATAGACAGGGCAAGTCTAATGCACCCGAAGGACACGCTGCTGCACAAGCACCACATCCACGACAGGCTGCAAGATCGACCTCGGGATAATTTTGGTCATTGAATTTGATTGCCTTTGGTGTGCAGACCTGTTCACATAGTCTGCAACTGATACAGAGATCCTCATTGAAAGAAGGAATACATGCCTCAGAGATGATGTCTCCTGCTGTGAGGAGTGTTTTCACTTTGGAAGCAGCTAGACCTGCATGAGCCACTGAGTCTGCGATGTCCTTCGGTCCCTGAGAGACCCCTGCAAGAAAGACCCCTTTAGACGCAGTTGAACTTGGAGCAAGCTTGGGGTGTTGTTCCAAGAAGAACCCATTCTCATCGAGTGGTGTTTTGAACATGCGTGATAGTTCTACGTTACTGGGTTCAGCATCCATTCCTATCATCAGGACTACCAAGTCAACCTCAAACTCAAGCATCCTTCTTACAAGCGTGTCCTCAGCTCTGACTGTAAGAATGTCAGAAACTGGGTCATGAACTACTTCTCCAATAGTCCCTCTGATGAAATTTATTTTGTACTCAGCAGCAGCTCGAACATAGAGCTCTTCCTGACCTTTACCGAACACACGCATATCAGTGTAGAAAACATATGCGTCACAATCAGGAAGTTGTTGTTTGACCTGCATCACTTCTTTGACTGCTGCAGTGCAACAGACTCTGCTGCAATAAGGTCGGTTAAACCTGTGAGACCGGCTTCCAACACAAGGTACGAAGACTATGTTTCGTGGTGGTTTTCCTGTGGAGGGTCGTACAAGTTTTCCTCCGCTTGGACCTTCTGGGTTAACAAGGCGCTCGAGCTCAAGTGATGTGATTACATCAGGAATCTGACCATAGCCAAACTCCTCAACAACTGTCGGGTCAAATGGTTGAAAGCCTGTGGCTAGAATTACAGCCCCCACCTCAATGACCTCGGTCTGTTCTACTTCGTCATATCTGAGCGATTTGGGCTCGCAAACTCCAGAACAGGATTGACAGCCAATGCAATTTTCTGGATCGATGTAGGGAGCGATTGGTACCTGATCAACAGAAGGACGTACCATGGCTTTCCGTTTCCCGAGACCGCTGTTGTATTCATCAGCTACCTCAACAGGACAAACCTCAAGACATCTGTTACAACCTGTGCAAGATTCGATGTCAACGTATCGGGGTTTCTGTTTCACTGTGACTCGATATCTACCCACGTTGCCTTTGACATCAGTCACCTCAGTGAGGGTCATTATCCTAATTTTTTCGTGACGGGCGATTCTTGCCATCATTGGTCCGAGGATACAGATACTGCAGTCAAAGGTAGGAAAGAGTTTGTCCCACTTTGCCATATGTCCACCGAGAAAACCCTCTCGCTCTACAATCACAGTTTCAATCCCTGAATCTGCAAGCTCAAGAGCACTGGTTATCCCAGCAACTCCACCGCCCACAATCATCACGCTTTGAGTGATGGGTAGACCGTAAGTCAGGATTGGATTCGAATTACGAACCTTCGCTATTCCTGTATCAATGATTGCTGCTGCCTTCTTTGTGGCAATCACGGGATCGTCATAGTGAACCCAACTACACTGTTCACGGATATTTGCCATGTGTAAGTGACCAGGGTCAATCCCAGCTTCCCTCATTGCATCTGAGAAGAGTTCCCTGTGAAGAAGTGGTGAACAACCAGCAATGACAACGTGTTTTGCCTTGCTTTTCTTGACTTTCTCAATTAGGTCATACACACCTTGTTCAGAACAGAGGTGGTCATCCACCTCGACAAGAGGAATACCATCGGACTCGTATTTTTCCCTTAGAGAGTCGATGTCAATAGTATCAGCAATGTTGGACCCACAGCGACACAGAAAGACAGCTAATTTGTCCCTCTGTGTATCCTTCTTCGATGTTTTTTTTCTGCGGCTCACGAGTCACACCGTATTGTTCAATGTCCCATATGGAAAGTCGTATAGGGGAACTTGTTACGACTTGTGTCATACCGGATAATTGTTGTGTTTCGGTATATTCCACAAGTCTTTCATAGAACAAATGTTCAGCTATTACGGAGATAAGACAGTGAAACTCAACCCCATGGATCTCTACAACTTGCTCCCTAAGACGAACTGTCGGCTTTGCGAACCTAAGACCTGTATGGCCTTTGCTACGAGGCTTGCTCTGGGAGATGTTTCACCAGATGATTGTCCACCACTTCTTGAAACAGGATTCGAGAAGAACTTAGAGAAAATCAGAGAGATGGTTGCCCCGATGCTCTCAGCTGAGGCAACTGGTATCAAACTAGACGAGGACAAATGCACGGGATGCAATAATTGTGTTGTAGTGTGTCCAGTGGATGTTGCCGCAGAACCCGCCACAAGTGAAGGCAAGGCTGCGATGAGTAAAGACACAGTTTTCAGAGTTGAGAATGGCATATCTAAGATAATCAATCTGGAGAAATGTCGGAGATTTCCTCCAGACAGATTGAACTGCCGAGTCTGTGAACAATACTGTTGTACTGATGCAATCGAGATTTGGTAGGTGATTCTGAATGGAAGATATTGTCTGTAATGGTTGTTCTTTGCTCTGCGATGATGTATCTGCCGAAGTGTCAGGTAAGAGTGTCAGTTCACTAGGACTCTGCAGATTGGGACATGCACATCTGGAAACAGTGGTCACACAGAAAGTTGGTTCAGTAGAGAAGAAATTGGAGAAAGCTGCAGATATCTTAGTGAAGGCAGAAACCCTGCTCCTATATGGGTGGATTCATTCGACAGATGAAGCAATCAAAAAGGGACTGGAATTAGCATCCACTCTCAATGGAAGGTTCGCTTCAGGTGTAGACTTGGGTCCTATGCAGGCGATGTCACACAACATTCATTCTCAAGGACTCGAGATAGATTTGGAGTATGTTAGAAATAATGGTGAGTTCATCATCTACTGGGGCTCAGACCCATCTGAGAGCCTACATCGACACCCCAGCCGATTTGCAGTCTTACCACGCGGAGAGAAGATTCCAGAAGGCATAGAGAGTCGAACAATAGGAGTGGTTGATGTCCGCCAGACTGAAACAATGAAGATGGCAAATCACAGACTAATTCTTCCGTCTGGTTCAGATGCAGAACTCCTTGATACCATCATAGCAGAACTCGAAGGCAAGTCATCAATCAAAGATGCGGTCTTGGGAATTCCCGGAAGTGAACTGATTGGTTTTGTTAGGGGACTTCAGAAGTCTGACTGCACAGTCATCTTCTATGGAAGCGGAGTGATTAATTCAGGAAATCAGGATGCCAATCTTGTAGGAATTGCCAAACTTGTTGAGGCGCTAAGGAGCAATGGCAAAGAAGCGTATGCCCTTCCAATGTTTGTTCAATCAAACACAATGGGAGTGATTAAAGCTATGTCTGGAGGAGGCTCACTTCAGAGGATAACCTCAGGAGAGTTTGATACTGTCCTAGTTGTGGGTGATGACGTACTGGCAAATCTACCGGGACCCGTTGCTAAGGCGCTCGCAAAGACCAAGATTGTGTATGTTGGGCCACCTGGAGGTTTGACTGATAAGAGAGCTACAGTGTCAATCCACACCGGTGATACAATAACAGCTGGATCTGGAACCATGACAAGAGTGGACATGAATGACATTCAATTCAAGAAATGGAATGCTGGCAAAGTTGATGGCACCATTGAAGAGGTTCTAATGAAACTTCACGAACTTGTATGTAAGATGAAAGCATAGAATGGAGAGACACAAAATGAAAATCGCTGTAGCTGGGAAAGGAGGCGTTGGTAAGACAACCATTGCTGGAACATTAGCACGACTACTTGGTAGAGACGGACTCAAGATTCTTGCTGTCGATGCAGACCCAAGTTACACTCTTTGGTCAGCTTTAGGTATACCTCCAGATGTGGCAAAACAGATTGTTCCACTAACAGAGAATGAAACCCTTCTTGAGGAGAGGTTACAGGTTGAGGGAGCGGGAAGTTACAAAGGTTTCTTCAAACTCAACCCCCGAGTTGACGACCTGGCAGAGAAATTTGCTATTGAAGGGCCTGATAATGTGAGTCTCCTTGTTGCTGGTACAGTGGAGATTGGGGGTTCTGGGTGCATGTGCCCATCTGCAACACTTCTGAAGACACTCGTGCGCTACCTCATCCTAGGAACAGATGAGGCATTTGTGATGGATATGGATGCGGGTATTGAAAATCTTGGTCGTGGTACAACAAAAGGAATGGATGCCCTCTTAGTTGTAGCAGAACCAGGTCGTCGTTCACTCGACATTCTTGGAAAAATTAGACACTTAGCACAAGACATCGATGTAGGTAGAGTTTTTGCTGTGGGCAACAAGGTCGCGAATCCTGATGATGAAGAGATGATACGGGAGTGGGTTGAGAACGAGGGAATTCCTCTATTGGGAATAGTACCCATGGATGATGCGATAAAGCAAGCAGATAGGAAGGGTGTAGCTCCAATAGACCTTAATCCGGATTCATCTGGAATGCTTGCAATAAGTGAGATGAAGCAGCGTTTAATCGATGAAATTGGTAGTTAGCTGATTTGATTACGCTTTGAAAGAATAAAATAAAGTTGATTATCTTTCTTAATTGAACTTCATAACGCGGTTAATTTTTGAATTTGGACATAGTCAAAGAGTTTGGTGTGAAATTCATAACCTTATTATGGTGCTATGTGTTCGGGCTTGTTACCACGCACAGGAACTGAATACGTTATGAAGAAGAATGCTCACTTCAAAGCGGATGAAGCAGACACTAGGCTTGGTAAATTCAAAGGCCTAGAGGTCCGCATCGGCACAATAGTTGACGATGAATGGGATGAACCTATGGGTCCAACACCAATGCCAGATCCAACTGGTCTCCGCTCATGGGACCATAAGCTACTCTCTCGTTATCAGCCATCTTACATGCCTTATTGTCAGGTTTGTTGTCTCTGTACTTTTGGCAAGTGTGATTTGTCTGGTGACAAAAGGGGAGCTTGTGGACTTGATATAAAAGCCCAGCAAGCAAGGATTGTGTTAGCAGCAGCCAATATAGGTTGTGCAGCACATCTTGCACATGCTAGACATCTTGTTGATCATTTGATTGAAGAGTTTGGTCCTCGAACAGCCCTTATTCAGGGACCTGGCACTGAGATACACGCGCCAGTTTCGCGTTTAGTGACAGGTATGCGGCCAAGAACTCTTGAAGATGCTGCCATTATTGTTGGCTACTGTGAAACTCAACTAGCTCATACACTCTCGGCCACACACACGGGTCAAGAAGGAAGCTGGTTGGACTTTGAGAGCAAGGTTCTCCATGCTGGGATGATAGACCAAGTTGGGATGGAGATTGCAGACCTTGTACAAATTTCAACTATG
>MEHG01000157.1 GCA_001940705.1 Candidatus Thorarchaeota archaeon AB_25 | reverse complement strand
CTATTTATTGAAATCTTGGCTATGATTATCGGGGCATATCTACCTGCAAGAGAAGCAGCTAGAACCGACCCCGCAGTTGTACTTCGGAATATGTGAGGTGATAGAGTGACCAAGAAAAAGGAAAAGAAACTCCTCAAGGGCAACATGCTCTGGTCAATTGGCTACGCCATCACCTCAATCAAGACTCATAAGGTTCGCAACATAGGCATCGTCCTCGTTCTCGCAATTAGTGTAGCAATCCCCACAACTGTGTTTGCTTGGACAAACACTGGAGCTCGTTTAGCTGTTGAACAGTATTTTGATGAAAACGCGTATCAGTTCAGCATTCAGAATGCTCAAGGAACACTTGGCCACTCGAATCTCATCGCCGCACAGAATCTTGTACTATCCAGCCCCTATGCAGAGTATGCGCATATCACTCCTACTACTGTTGGAATATTGAGAATGGATAATATCACACCCGAATGGGATAGATATGGTATAGAACAGCCCAACTATGAATACGGTATCAAAGATTGTCGTGTCATAGTAGTTAACAATGACATTCTTGATGTTTGGTCCAATGAATTAGAAATCACAGGAAACTCAACACTTCGTTCCGGTGAGATCATGGTGTCTCAACGATTCGTAAAATACGCAGAAGAAGTGTTGAATGGGCCTCTGAACACTAGTGTTGATCTCGACATTGGCTCTGAGATAGGCATGGATATTCTTCGCACATACTATGTTCCTCAAGAAGGAAGGCCCTTTGATCCACTTCTGCTCAATCGTTTAATTGTCCGAAACCTCACAATCGTGGGAATCTATGATATTACTCGTCTCTCCGTCATTCTCGAATCATTTTTGGATATGCCCAGAGGAAACTATATTGTAGGACCTGCAAGCAGTGTTTTGGGAATTACTGATTCCATACTAATATTGGATGAAGATATTGGTGCGGAATCTGTTCAAACAATCACCGAGGAAGGCTTTTTCTCACCCGTCGAGTTTGTACGTGGTTCAATTGATGGTCTTGTGCAAGGCGGAGTAACTGCTGCTGCTCAGAACCTGTTAAACCTAAAGACACAGATTGAAGAGAGCGATGCAAATCTAAATGTCCATGGTTTTGAGAATATTGATGGTCTACAGACTCATATCTCAACATATCAATCAAGTCAGGTTATGATTATTCTAGCAATTCCAATAATGATAATGGGCTTGATGCTCACCATCTTCACATCAGAGACCTCTGTGGTTCAACGAAAGGGTGAGATTAGCGCACTCCGAGCAAAAGGCGCATCTTTCAATCAGATATTTTCTGCTATCATTGGTGAGTCTCTAATTTTGTCCATTCTAGGTACATTAGCTGGCATTGGATTTTCCATCCTGGCTGCTCCCTTAATGGGTTCTTCAACTGGCTTGTTAACATTCAATCCGGTCTTGTACAACGAATTTCTCACAAAGATGACCATTCCTATAGAAGCTCTTGCCTTGGCTGGCACGATTGCATTCTTTCTCCCTGCAGCTTACTTGCTTCATGTTGCTCGAAGAATCGATGTAGCTGAGATTGGACAACCGACTCTGCGGTTGACATATGAGATTCCTGAAGAAGTCAACATCTGGTACTTTGTTCTGGGACTTGGGGGCACACTGACAGTTCTTCTTATAGTCCCTGTTCTCTTCAATCCTGTTGGACAGATTGCATTCATCGAGATACTCGTTGCAACATCACTACTATTCATCGGATCATATCTGGGCTCGAGAGCTATGCGACTAGTCACTGCTAGGGCATCTGAGAGTATGCATTGGTTGATGGGTGAGAAGAAATTGTATCTCACACAGAGTCTACGAAGACGGAAAGGTCAGTTTATTCCCCTTTTGGTAATTTTGACATTGACACTCACAACCACAACAATGATGCTTATTCAAACAGCTAGTTTCGAGGACACCCTCGAGAATGAAGCAATGTATGCCCTAGGATGTGATGTTCGAATAGAACTCCCAGAACAAGCTTTGAACTGGACAGATACACTTGAGGGATATGAAGGAGTAGTAGGTGCAACTCCTCTTATCGAAACATTGTCGTATGTCGAGTCTGATGCATTCTATCTTGAGGGATTAGATATAGGGGTCTATAGCGAGATGGGACGCTTCAAGCCATCTAGTTTCGTAGGTAGTTCTCCGGAGGAGGTCTTGGAGGCGCTAGAAACTACAGAGAATGGCGTCATTATTAGCATGTACCACATGGACCTCTGGAATGTCACCATTGGTGATATGTTAAACATTCGAGTTGCTGGTAGTATAGAAACAGACTTTGAAATAGTTGGAATCATGAAGAGTGCTCCTGGTTTTGGAATGGCCTCTAACCTTGACCTTCGAGGTGTTCCATTTGGGGCCTACTTCGAGTTCCAACCCGGTCGTGGAGGTTTTGCTTTAGTCAACCTCGATTACCTCTCGTCTGTCACTGGTTACACCACATCAGAAGTCTTCTTTGTTGAAACAACTTCCTTAGCTGATGTATCTGAGCTGATCGAGGATGTTACTGCCATTCCATACTCTTCTGTATACAACATAGATACCATTGAGTTTGGCTCAAATACTGCTACGGGCCTTTTCCTTGCTGGACTCGAGGGGCTCACTATGATTAGCTTCATCATGTGTGCGAGCATGGCAATTGCATCAATTGCTTTATTCCTAGGCTCTGCAGTAGCAGAACGAGAACCTGAGTATGCGTTGTTCCGAGCAATCGGAGGCACTAAGAAACAAGTTGTTTCTCTAGTATTTGGCGAGTTCGCAGGAAGTGTGCTAGCTGCTGTACTTACCAGTCTTGGTCTTGGAATATTGTTTGGCTATACAATGACACTGTTAACCTTTGGAATATCTTCTGTATGGCCAATTCTACCTAAGGTCTTGACATACCCCCTCTTTGTCATGTTACTTACAGTGACATTAGAGTTTGTAGTGATGATTGTGACATGTTACTTCCCTGCTAGAAGGGCTGGTAACACAAATCCAGCTGAAGTATTGAGAAATATGTGAGGTAGTAGAAATGAATACAACGACAGAAACCGAGGAAAAGCTTGACCTGTACAGCGAGCTGCCAGATGATGTAGTCGTCAGTGTCAATGACTGTTACAAGATTTACAAGGCGCAAGATTTGGAAGTTGTCGCCCTTAGTGGTGTGTCTCTTCAAATTCTTGAAGGCAAGATAATGGCAGTTGTTGGTCCTAGTGGGTCTGGGAAGACAACTCTAATCAACGTGATTGGCGGGATTACAAAGGCCACGGTTGGTAAAGTCTATTGGGCAAATCTCAAGACCGACATTACGAAACTGAGTGAGAGGGTTCTTACTGAAGCGCGGCGTAACTTCATTGGATTCCATTTCCAATTGAATAACCTACTACCTCATCTCAATGCGTGGCAAAACATAGAGCTTGCAGCAAGGATAGCTGGTGTGCCCCGACAAATTCGTAAGGAACGGGTTGACAAACTCATCAAACTCGTCGGTCTTGAAGAACGGAAGCGTAACAAGGCCACAACCCTCAGTGGGGGTGAAAAGTCACGAGTGGCGATTGCCAGTGCTCTTGTCAACCTCATTGACACAGAAGGAAAGGGACTGGTCTTATGTGATGAGCCTACTGGGGATTTGGACCCTGAAACTGGTGAGAGAATACTTGATTTGTTCCAAGAGCTGAACGAAACAATCGGTACATCGTTTTTCATAGTCACTCACAGTCAGCAGGTCGCATCCAAGGCTGATGTGACTGTGGAACTCCGTGATGGAGTCATCTCTGGTTTCCATCAGGCTGGCATCGACCTAGACACGCTTGACACAACTCGAATAGTTCGTCTGGATGACAAACATAGGCTCCCAATGCCCACTGACCTGCTGGATCTTGCTGGTGACCCACGTGAGTTCAGACTCAGCTATGTGGATGAAAAGTTCATACTTGTACCCCAGACTGGTGAAGTTGTTGATCAGATGCGTGAGAAGAAGGCACGACTCTGTAGAGTCTGTGGTCACAAGATTCCTGGTGGAAAGTTCATCTGTTCCAACTGTGGAAGTCAAGTCACAGTATAGTTTCAAGACTGTTAGAGACTCGCTTCTGGCGAGTCGCTACGCTTGAAAAGTGAAACAAGTTGTTCTATAGTAGTCCAGTGTTCCATGTATTTTCGGATCATGCGGCGTTCTCTCTTCAGGTTCTTGATACCGCGCAGCTCGAGCTCCTTCTCAATGAATCTGTAAATCTCCTTCCCCTTTTTGTCGAAATCAGTGAGAATGAGAACCTGTCCGTCTATCCCCGCCTCAGCCTCTATCTTGTCAACAAGTCTATGTCTTGATAACCTGGTCTGTGTCTTGATAATGGGTGCCTTCAGTCCAAGATTTCTAAGGACTGAAACATCTCGCTTTCCTTCTACAATCACAAGCAGGTTAGGGTATCTTGAATCAAGTGTCTGAATTGTTTCAATGAGCTTTCGTTCATATGGAGTAAGTCTTCCAGTGCGCTTTTGCTCAATAGTTCTCCAGAGACCTTCCTGTCCTCGCATCGGCTCATCGTTCTCTTTAGTCAAGAAAAACACCAGAATGGTTCATAGAGTTATGGAGATCTTCATAGTTTTGCCGGCGCCCATCATCTCTAGAGCTTCACCAATCTTTTCTACAGGCATCTCGTGAGTTATCAAGAGGTCTGTATTCACATCACCCGCGATAATGAGCTTCAGGGCTCGCTCCACATGCTTTGGTTTCAGATGGAAGACCCCCTTTATTGTTAGCTGGCCATAATGGAATCTTCCTGTGTCCAATTCGAATTGAGTCCCTGAGGCAGCTCCACCAAATAGAACTGTTGTACCAGCATCTCGTGTCATATCTACTGCCTGTTCCCATGTCTGACGGATTCCAACCGCTTCAATCACGACATCAGCTCCCCTACCCGCGGTCTCCTGCTTGACACGTTCAACGGGGTCTTCCTTTGAAGGATCGATGACAATATCTGCACCTGCTTTCAGTGCAATGTCCCTTCTGAGTTCGGCAAGATCCGAGGCAATGACAGTTGAAGCTCCATTCTTCTTTGCTAACATTATCAGCATCTGCCCGATTGGACCAGCTCCAATCACAACAACAGTGTCACCAAGTCTGATGTTGGACTCTTCAATTCCGTGGACCACACATGCCAAAGGCTCAGTGAGCGCAGCATCTCTGAATGATAGAGAGTCTGGTATCTGATGAGTATTCCAACGAACGATCGGTTCTGGAACCTTGATGTACTCCGCGAATGCTCCATTCACAAGATTGTCTTTCAACCACGTACAAAGGTTTGGCATGTCCCTCTTACAGTAGAAGCAATCTCCGCAGGGAGCAGAATTTGTCGCGACGACCCTCATTCCCACTTTGAAATCTTCAACACCCTCTCCAACTGCTTCAATAGTGCCTGCATATTCATGACCAAACAATGAAGGGATTTGCTTGATCAGGACAGGGTGTCCTCGTTTGTAGGTCTTGACATCCGTTCCACATGTTAGGGCTGTACCAACTTTGATCAGCAGCTCGCCAGGTCCTATCTCGGGGATGTCGACTTCCTCGTATCGAACGTCACCAATACCATAGTACATTGCGGCTTTCATCTTTCGCGACATGTGCATCAAAGCATCCTCTCAAAGTCCGTTTAAATCACTTCCTGACCGCCAAACCACAATGCTTAACCTTCATTCCCCAGAGCCAGAGAGTGGATGGTTTGCCATGCGAGTAAAATCAAGATATCCCGAACATATAGAATACCTTGCACAGAGTGTATGGGACGGCAAGACTGGTGGTACAATCACAACCAGTGATGAACGCCAAATTGTTTACGATACACCAAAGACCTATGCTGGCCGTGGAGAGGGAATTTGCC
>MEHG01000156.1 GCA_001940705.1 Candidatus Thorarchaeota archaeon AB_25 | reverse complement strand
GACCAAACACTTCACCTGCAGCATCACCCCATGAGACAGCAAGGATTGAAGAGACAAAGATCTCAGGTCTTGAGAAAAAGACAAGAAAGACAGTGGCAAATGATGCGAGTCCCATGAACCCTGCTGCAAACGTATTGAGTCTAGTTTCGCCCTCACGACTTCCAGCAATCAACAGTTCCCAAATCAGTTCACTCTTGTGAGCCCATGCATACATTAGAATTGTCAGGAAAATGCCAACTGCAAATGCTGGTCCACTTAGATTTGTATATGCAACCACAGTCATAGCGATTACTGTGCCCATTGCGATGTGAACCAATTTACGAGGTTTCCAGTTAGGCATACCTTTGGCTGCCATATAGTACGCTGTTGTAAGAACCACGGATGCAATCAACCCAGTTGCTATCGCCATGGCGATATCAAGAAAGGCTAAATCCCCAAAGACAAGGTCCACCATCTTAGACAGAATAATGGGGACGACGGTAGTATTTCATTATTGTTGTTCTGTAATCCTGATTGACTAGACAATGTCTGGCTCTTTCCGATGCATGCGTCGACTTGAGTTGACTACAAACCTCATGTATGTCAACTGAAACATAACAAAGGCAAAACCTGCAAAGATTCCTGCAACAAGAGAAGTGAGTGGATCAAATGGAATGTAGCCTCTGATGGAGAGAGTGACTGTTGTTGCACAGGTGATTATGATGAATATACTGACGTACAGAAAAAGCGCCCATCTTCGTCTGGGTGGAGGTCTGGAATCTGGTTCTGACATTACCATTTTGGTTCCTTTAGTTCTCCTGCCCATCTAATAAGAGAAATAGCATCTCAGCAACAATTAATCCAAATTGGCTAACTCACTAGATATCTTGGATGGGGTTTGTCTGGACGGATCCTCTCCTCGATGAGGATGCCCGAAAGAGCCACATCAATCATAGCTACAGATGGATAAACAAGTGGTGCGTCTTTAGCGGGACCCATCAGAACGAAGTCTGCACCCAGAGATACTGGCATAAGGCTCGATCCGACCAAAGCAGGCTTCTTTGCGACCTTGCCGAACTTTGGTACGAGTCCAGTCCACGTACTGATAGCATTGTGAGCTCCACTTCCAACCGGATACCCATACTTGCTCTTCAGAATGTGTTGAGTTTTGCAGGCGATACCCAGTGTTGGAAGATCCATGACTCCCGTATCGATCATGATGTTAGCCACTCCTATTGTTTGAGCCCTTTGGATGAGAGTGTCCGCCTCTTCAACTCGCTTGGAGCTGGAAGCCATTGATGCTGAGTTGAAAGTAAGGAGTAATGCGTTTGAGAGACCGGTGTCTTGTACAACATCAAAAAGCTCGTCTTTCGTATCTGGTGTCAGGGAGTTGATAACCACTCTGTCGAGAAACCCTCCTTCCTTTGCAAATCTGATTCCAGCAGTATTGACTTCCAAGGAATCTGATCCATCTATCAACAGGGGGAAGTTCGTGTTATCTACAAGATATTGCAGGTATTTTTCCATGGCTTCGCTTGTTGTAGCAACAACATCAAGCATTGTTCCTAAACCTGTCCTCTCTGTCAAATCAGCCAACATATTGAGGAGATTCTCTGTCGCACTCTTGTCTGTTTCTCCTTTGTCAGCGTTATTTACGAGACGGTCCTTTGTGTAAAAGATTGAAGGAATGAGAGTTGTTGGGATTCTACCTGGTCGTCCACCTATTCTAACTCCACCAATCTCCAATGTCTTCTGGTCGACCTTGTACTCGAACATCGTGTAATACTCCTGATTTGCTTGCTATATTACCCTCTTATGAATGCCACTTAACAAACCAGAACTGAGAACTTTGTATCCGGGTTTATCGTTTAACACGGATTATCTTTGGCAGCGAGGACAGAAGTAGACCTGTCCTCCACCATGCGCAATCTTCTCTATTTCCGCTCCACAGGCCGGACAGTTTTTGTCTTTCATATTAGGTCCCATCACTGGTGTATGTCGACCAGGTTCACCATGCAGGTTTAGCCAATTGTCCTTCCCACCAGAGCAGATTCGTGCATTTAGAACCTGCTTCATAGCGTCATATACCTCATGCTTCTCATCATCAGTGAAAGTTGACGTGTTCCTCTTTGGATGTATTCCGGCTTTGTAGATGATTTCTTGAAAAGCAGCATTGCTCAGCCCAACAACAACAGCAGTCTTCCCAACAATTGCAGCCTTGATATTCTGACCTTTTGCATCAAGTAACTCAGAGAATCGTTCGAAGGTGAAGTCATATTCTCCAACTGGAGATGGTACATCGGAAAAATCACGCTTGATTACATAGAGGTCCTTAGCTTCTTGGTCAGTGGCTGAATATACAAGACCCATTCCAGTCTGTCTTATGGTGAGAAATGTTCCATCAGTGAACTCCAGCTTTAGATGATGCTTCTTGGGTAGTGTATCTGCACTCTTGTGAAAGAGAATCTTCGCTCCATAGTCGGGACACAAAACGAGGTTCATCTTCTTATTCATCTGGATACGAATCACATTGCCTCTATGTGTAATCGATATGACCTTACAGCCCACTAGTCTTTCATAGTCCTTCAGTTTCTTGTTCATGAATCCAATTTTTTGAAGCTTCGCTGAATCCTTCACATCATATGATTTGACCTTCTTGTCTAGAAGGGTGTTCGTCATCTGTTCGGCTAGAATCTGTGCCTCTGGAAGCTCAACGCTCACTAATCTCCACTTCCCAAACGCGATGCCTTCTAGGTGGTGTCGTGACTTATCAGTTTACTTCAAATCAAATTCATGTCGTTAAGTATGTCTAGAATGTGATTTCGTGATAGTGGGTGAGTTGACCTATCTCCTCTAGTAGAAATGTCAATTCATTTTCATTAAAATCCGATTATGACTAGAATGATCCCAATCACAGTTGCAAGAACTCCTATGGAAGTCTTCCTAGTTCCATGCTCGTCAAGGAATACTACCGAAATAGGTACCGCAAACAAAGGGGCCACGGAGGAGAGCACAGCTGCTATTGTTGCACCCACATACTTCACAGACACAACACTCAGGAAAAATGCCATTCCCATATCGAGAATTCCTGTTATCGCAACAATTTTCGAAGCTCTTCTCGAAGGCATCTGCATCCCTTTAGACATTGCAAAGCCGAATAGAGGGACAAACGCAATTGAGCCGCAAAGAATCATAACGAAGTTCGCTGAAATTGGATCGATATCACTAATGCTGGCTTCAAGAATGACTGTTGCAGTTGCGTAAAGTATTGCCGTCAAAATGGCTAAACCTGTCCCATACATATCAAGATGTGACTTTTCTTTCTGATTTTCCTCTTCTTCTTTCTGGTCCCTTGAAATGAGGATAATACCTGATATGGCAATAATTATGCCAAGTAGTCTTGACAGCACTAGAGTGTCATTCAGGAAGATAATTGCAAGAAAATATGTCAGAATTGGAAATGACATTGCAATCGGAAATGCAAATGAAACTCCGATACGCTCTTGGCTCATGAAATAAACTGTATCACCTATAACTACTGAAAACAGAATCACGATTGCCAGAAGTGAAACAGATTCAATTGAGATGACGAGTGGAGTCACAATAAACTGCAATAGTCCTATCAATGTCATAAATGGAAGAACAATCCACATCCTGAAAGCTGTAATTGTGAGCGGTCGTATCTCTTCATGTTGTGATTTGTAGATTACCACTGCTATAGCATATAATGCAGAACTTGCTATACCCGCTGCTGCACCAAGTATCAAATCTGGAGGGATTTGCATTATGAGGAAACCGATTATCTGACATATGGAATTTGTGGTTTGAAGTGTGTATACTATCACTTCCAGATGAGGAGCAGATAGTAATTCATGTCCTTCTCCGTAGCGAGTAGAAACATACAAGTATACGGGAAAAGAAAGGAGATGTGGAGCATAGACGCACAGCACTCTTCTAGCCGACGGGTGTGAGCATCTGTGTTCCACCCTCAAGTGTTATTTTTTGATAGGCAAGTGCAGTTCCAAGAGAAGGTCTTCGTCCGGTTTGTTGGGATTTACAGACTTCTCTAGCCACTGATGCTTACCCTTTTTGTACCCACTAGACTTGAACCATTCACTTAGCCTGGCCCAGCTCTCTAGCATGCCGTGTTCCTGCAAAAAAGCAGATGTAAACTCCTTTGTTAGATTACATCTGGTTACTGCATAGAGACCTCCGTCAAACTTCTTCTTGGTCACATCCTCTTCCACTTTCGTTTCTGGACTAATACGGATCCAAAATTCATATCCATACTCTTCCTTTCCTGCGGTTGGATTTGGATTATTAAAACCGAAGATTGGGTTCTTCTTGAGGTCCGTCAGCAATCCCCGTGGTTCAGCGAAAGCTACCATCTTCTTCCACGCGTCATCCTCTGGGGTTTTGCTAATTGCCTGAACACTAGCCACGGTCATAGGTTCGAGATGTACAATCTCTACCTGTATTTCCTTGGTCATTGTTTCATCACTTCTTGCGGAATAGCGTTCAAGGATTCTCTTCTTCTCCTCCTCTTTGTTCAGTGTGGAATCTTTGTATAATTCTAGAATAGCACGTAGTATATGATTGCCATCTTCCGTGAGCGCATAGTGTCCATGACTCACTCTATGGATTAGGCGTTTCTCTATAAGCTGAGTAAGATGATTCGAGAGTGCAGTCTTTCTGATACTTGTTTTCCTGAGCAAGTCCGCGAAATCCATGCTCTCCTTCCTGAGAAGACTCAGAACCATGATCCTCTTAGGATGAGATACTGCGAGAATATATTCTGCCAGCTCCTTTGCTGACTGTCGAGTAATAGTCTCGATGCTTTCTTCATCTCCCTGATTGTTCATACTGAACGCGACTCCCTTTGATGGAGATTTCTGAAAGGTAATAAATCTTCCGAATTTTAATGAATGATATTCCTATTTAACATGAATATACTTTTCATGATTCTGATGAAGGTTTTCTCCTCCAATAGACCACCACAACTCCAATGATTAGGATGCTAACTCCACCACCAATGACGACTGTCATGTCACCGAGGATTGCAGGCCGGGGACCCAGTTCAGTAGAAAGAGTTTCACCCGCTGCTTTCCATGCATCAGCAATCGCAAAGAGATGCGCCGCTATCTCATTGAGCTCCTCAGAGAACTCGGAAATGGCTCCATCAAGGTCATGTGATGACTCAAAGCTCGACGCCATCTCAAAGAAAGTGTTGTAGAGGATAGTGTCACGTGGAATGACCGAGATACCACTGGTTACTGAAGCATTGTGGCTGAGTGCATCCAAGTGTGGAAGTGCTTCTGACGCTTCATCGAGGAACTCCTGCAGATCCATTGATGGAAGCAGGTCTGGCAGTGAATTCAGAGAACCACGGTACGCCGCTGTTTGCATTGTCATCATAACCTCAAGGTTATGCCCTAGCGATCTGATGGCATTAGGTTTGTCCACCTCGAGAAAATATGTACAATAGTCTCGAATTGCCTCTAGAGTCATATCCAGACCCATTCCCCTGAATGCATCTGCACCAGTTCCTAAGAAGAAGTAGTTTTCAAAATCTTGGAAATACGATGTTCGATTACCAATCAGTCTCTGAGCGATGTATGAGGCAAGCCTCTCTTCGAAGTCTGCCACCTTTCCTGTCCCGTTTGATACTCTAAACGTTACGTAACCAGCACTCCGCCATGTATCATCAAGTGTCGCATAGGACATTGTATAGTTCCATCGACCATCATCTGGATATCCGGCATATGGTTCCATCAAACCGACACCAGGATCATAGACCCGGACAGTTTGAGTTGTATCATTGTAACTCACAATTGTAATAGCATGTCCAACACCACCAGGCTCCAACGGTCCAACATAATTTCTAATTATATCCCAGTCCACTGGAGGGAGGTAG
Organism: Candidatus Thorarchaeota archaeon AB_25; assembly: GCA_001940705.1. Lineage (GTDB taxonomy): Archaea > Asgardarchaeota > Thorarchaeia > Thorarchaeales > Thorarchaeaceae > SMTZ1-45. The sequence goes on along the minus strand of MEHG01000156.1, from coordinate 9 downwards.
TATGTATCA
>MEHG01000155.1 GCA_001940705.1 Candidatus Thorarchaeota archaeon AB_25 | reverse complement strand
AGAATCAGATTTTATTTCTACTCGTAGCGAAGTAGTACGCGACTATGGATGCGACAAAGCTACCCAGCACGCCCATGATTGCGTTGAACTTATCCAACTCAAGTTGGTTGAACACAGTCATCACAACAACTAATGTGAGCAATCCAAAGATCCAAACTGCCAATACTGCTCTCATATTCTTCCGTAGACTCAGCATCTGCACTGCGCTTTGACCTGCCTCTTGGAGTCCTTGGATCGAGGTCAGGATAAGAGCTTCATTTACAATGATTATGAAAGCAATACCAAATCCCAATCCGATGCCAAGGACAAAGACCAATGTTGTGATTGTGTCTGTCAGAATCCAGAGGTATGCAACAACTAGTGTGAGCAGCCAACCAACAACAAGCCAACCAATGAGGGCGGTCTTCATTTGTATTTTCATTTCTGCCATCTTATTCCCCGTCCTGTGCATCCCCAGTCACAATACTACAGCTTGTCCTAAAACGTCTTTCCATGGACAGTGTCTTCTCTTTCCACTTCATTTCCCAATATACTGATTAGACCGCACACTTTTCTCCGTTGTTTATACCAAAGATTACTGTAGTCGACTTCATGGGTACTGTTGAGAAGGAGTTTGAAGTAGAGAAGGGCACCAAGCTTCTGAAGGCGCTGATAGACCAGGGAGTTGATCTCGTTCATACATGCGGAGGCAATGCCAAGTGCACCACCTGCAGGGTCAATATCGACGTGGGCACACCCACAAAGGAAACAGTGGCTCAGAAAGAGCTCTTTACAAAGAGGGTGAGCTGGGGTCTACCCCAATTCAGTGCTCCGAGAATGTTCCTGTCTTGTCAGCTACTTGTTGAGCATGACATGGAGGTCTCCCCCATGGAACGTTACAATTCCATAATCCATGATGATGGTGTTGGGAAAGATACAAGCGATGAGATAACACCTGACCCTGCTTGGGTTGATTTAGAGAGAGGGTAGTCGGGTCCAGAATATTGAAATGGACCTTAACAGACCACAGTATGAAGCAAAGAAAAGCTGTGAATGAGAATGGATGAAACTCAGAAAGAAACATTGTTTCTAACAATGAAAGCCGTCATTGACGGTATAATTGCAGAGAAGAGAGAGAATCCAAAACACACCAAGAGACTGGACTCTTTCGAGGGCAGATTCAATATCGGACTACATGTGGAAGAAGACGAGATATTGTGGATAAATCTCGTTGCAAAGGATGGGGAGTATACTGTTTCAAGAGATGCGCTAGGGGAGCGCGATCTTGAGTTGATAGCCGATCCAGAGGACCTGATGTTCTTCTGTAATGGTCAATACTCAGTCACACATATGATGATGAAGAAGAATCGATTCGGGAACAGAAAACTGCAATTCAAGGGAAGGGCATATGGCAAACTCCTAGCCTTACCCAAGATTTTGGTACTAGACAAGAAATAATGAGAGGAATAAAACATGGTAAAATTCGGAAGTCCAGAATGGGCGGAACTTTTCGAGAAGGCAGTAAATTCGAATGAGGCTTATGCAAAAGCGGCCGATTGGTGGGAAGGAGATTTCATTTTCCAGATAGATCCTCACGGTGGTTTGGATAAGCAGATTAGAGTCTGGGTTGGTCTAGACCATGGGACATGTACTGGTTGTCAGGTTCTGAAAGATGATGAAGAGTACAAACTCCTAGAGAAAGGTGAGACACCATCGGGTCAGCCTTTTGAGGTCGAGTATATCTACGCATCAAGAATCGATGTTTGGGAGATGATTTTGAAAAAGGGGTTGGATCCTATTCGTGCTCTGCTCTCCGGTCAGGCGAAAGTCACTGGAGATATGCCAAAGATCCTACGAGCAACTGAAGCAGCTAAGGAGTTGGTTGCAAGCGCGACGACCATAGAGACAGAGTTTTACGAATAAGCAAGAGAACCCTAGACTAAGACCACATGGATTGACACAAGATGCTGAAGGGATACATGGGAAAGATACTGCGAGTCAACCTCACGGATGGGACAATAACCGAAGAGTTCCCTGACGACGAGATTCTCAGGAAGTACTTGGGTGGCGCAGGTCTTGCCACGTACTATTTGATCAATGAGACTGAGAAAGGAATCGACCCCTTAGGACCCGAGAATAAACTCATCTTCATGACTGGACCTCTGACAGGTACACAGTCTCCGAGCGCGGGAAGATATAGTGTTGTGGCCAAGTCACCTCTAACGAACCTATGGGGGCAAGCGAACTCAGCAGGGTTTTGGGCAAAGGACTTCAAGAGGTCAGGATTTGATGGCATCATCTTCGAGGGTGTGTCTCCCAAACCAGTGTATCTCTTGACTGAGGAAGGAAAAGCTGATCTAGTAGATGCTGCTGAAGTATGGGGAAAGACCACGTCAGAAACGACAAGGATTTTGAAAGAGAAGCATGGTCCGAAGCACAATGTTTCTTGTATTGGTCCTGCAGGTGAGAATCTCGTAAAATACGCTGCAATCATGAATGACTGCGATGAGGAGAACTTTGGTCGTGCTGCAGGTAGGTGCGGATTAGGTACAGTGATGGGTTCAAAGAATTTGAAAGCTGTAGTGTCCTATGGTAAAGAAACAATCCCAATCGCTAATCCTGAACAGTATAGGATAGAGGCGAAGAAGAGGTTCGACTGGGTCAACCAGAGCATGCTCAAGATGACTCTAGAGGTCTATGGTACCGCCACAATGGTCGACCTATGTCAGGTTGTTGGAGGACTACCCACACGTAACTTCCAGACCGGAGTGTTTGAGGGTGCTGAGAACATCAATGGCACCGCTCTAAATGATACAATACTCGAATCACGAAAGCCATGCTTTGCCTGTCCCATTGCCTGTGGTCGGGTCGCTGAGATAAAGGAGGGCAAGTTCAAGAGCAGAGGTGAAGGACCAGAGTATGAAACAATTGGGTCCTTTGGTAGCATGTGTGGGATTGATGATCTAGAAGCCATCTCCCTGGCACACTTCTTGTGCAATGAATGGGGTCTTGACACAATCTCTGCGGGAGTATCAGTGGCTTTTGTCATGGAGTGTTTTGAGAAAGGAATCATAACAAAAGAGGACACTGGCGGAATCGAGTTCACTTTTGGGAACAAAGACATGATTGTGGATATCATACCCAAGATAGCCCTGCGCGAGGGATTCGGTGATGTCCTAGCAGAGGGCACAATGAGAATGGCAGAGAAGTTCGGACAAGGGTCAGAACACTTTGCTATGCATGTGAAAGGGTTGGAGCTTCCAGCGTACGATAGTCGAGCTGCAAAAATCACAGGATTGGCCTATGCCACAGCAAACAGGGGTGGCGATCATATCACTGCATGGATTGAGGGGCCAGCATTTCTCTCGATGCCCTTCATGATTGTGGATGATGCAGACGTAGGGGACCCACAAAAGGAATTACCTGAGAAGTCAGTCATACTGAAGGACTTTGAGGATGCCTTTCAGATATTCGACGCAGTGGGTGCCTGCAAGTTCATGGGCATCGTCATGACTGCAGAGGACTGGGCGGTCTTGTTGTCCAATCTCATGGGAATTGAATACTCAGCGGCAGACTTCAGGAAGACGGGAGAGAGAATCTACAATCTTGAGAAGGTCTACAATATCCGAGAGGGTGCCACCCGTGCAGATGACACTCTTCCACCCAGGTTGTTGAATGAACCAATGCCAGAGGGTCCTGCCAAGGGTCTGGTAGTTGATCTAGAACCCATGTTAGTCAGCTACTATGAGTTTCGCGGGTGGGACAAGGATGGCAAGCCAACGAAAGAGAAACTGACTGAGCTTGGATTGGAATGGGTCATTGACCAGATTTATTGAGCAGTAGTGTATCTATCATAGGTGATCGCGATGAATGCATCGTATCAGGACAAACCCTGGCTCAAGGCATATTTCTTGGGACCCTACAAGCTGAAACACTCAATGGAGCCATATCCAGAGATAAACGTCTACTCATTCTTGGAGGAGGCTGCACGGGATTATCCAGAAGTGATTGCCTGTGTCTATGCAGATGAGGAGATGACCTATCCCGAGTTAAAGGACAAAGTGGACCGGTTGGCATCTGCGTTTGTTGACCTAGGGGTGAAAAAGGGGGATCCAGTTGCAACAGTTCTCCCGTCTTGTCCAGAGTTCATCATTGCGGACTATGCATGTATGAAGATTGGGGCGATTCACGTGCCCCTGAGCATCCTCCACAAGACGGATGATCTACTGCATGAGATCAAGGAGAGCAAATCCGAGGTTGTTGTTTGTTCCTACCGACGAATCCCTCGCGTGAATGAGGTCAAACCTCAGACAGACGTGAAGACTGTCATCTATGCACCCACGAAGATCTTTCCCGACTACGAAGCCCCTGAGATGGAGGAGATTACTGAATCAGGATACTATCTATTGGATGACCTGATAGAGAAGTACGAACCTCACACCGAACAGGTCGAGATAAGCCCTAAGGAGGACATCGCACTACTCCCCTTTACTGGGGGGACAACAGGAGTTCCTAAGGGCACCATGCTGTCACATTACAACCTCACCTCTAATGTCATCCAGACAGTCCACTGGATGATGGACCCACTGAAGGTAGGGATAGTGGGCAAGGGAGCCACTGCAATCTGTGTCCCAATCTTCCATATGTACGGCCACTGGGCAATCCATGCAAGTATCTCCTGGGGACTGAAGATGTATTTGATGGACCCGCGGGATATGGTGAAGATAGTGGATGTCATCAATGAGTACCGACCAGCCATCGTCTTCGCAGTACCTGCTCATTACACAGTCTTCTGCGACATGCCACTGAACAAAGGACAGATATTCTACTACTCCGCTGCTGCAGCGTTGCCACCAGAACTCGCTGAGGAGTTTGAGAAGATATCTGGTGTCCCAATGGGTGAAGGATACGGTGCTACAGAGACCTCCGGAGGAGCCACAGTCAATATCTCTGCGTTCTCGAAAGTGACTGGATTCATGAAACAGGTAAAACGTGGAGTGGGTGTTCCATTACCAGACACCGAGATTCGAGTCATCGACCCAGAAACAGGAGAGGAACCACCAGTTGGAGAGCCTGGTGAGCTGTGGGTCAAAGGGCCCCAGATAATGCTGGGTTACTGGCCGACCACAGGTTCTGGTCTGGAGAAGGATGGTTGGTTGAAGATGGGTGACATGGTGATCATGGACGATGATGGTTACTTCACAGTGGTGGACCGCATCAAGGACATGATCAACGTCTCAGGCAACAAGGTGTATAGTCGTGTCATAGATGACATCCTCCATGAACATCCTGCAGTTGATGTGGCAGGAGTGATTGGAGTGCCGGACCCAGATAGAGCAGGAAGTGAACGAGTCAAGGCATTCATCCAACTGAGACCAGAGTTTCGGGGAAAGGTCACTGAAGAGGAGATTATCGAGTTTCTCAAGGATCGGGTAAAACCATACGCTTTGCCTAAATCAGTTGAGTTTCGTGATGAACTGCCACTCACCCTCATAATGAAGCTCCACAAGAAGGTGTTGAGGGAAGAAGAACTTGCTAAACCATAGGTTCAGATAACCATCTGTTCCTCAAATCAAGTAGACTAATTACGAACTTCATCCATTCACATTGAACAAGGAGGTTCTATCATGGTAGATGAAACTGAAAAAATGAATAGAGAATTTCTTGGAAAGGAGTATCATTCTGGCCCGCATCTTGCAGAAGCGGAAAGCATTCGACAATACGCTCTTGCCACTAATGAGAAGAATCCTCTTTATCTGAGCACGGAACCCGATGTCGAACTTGTTCCTCCCCCCCTCTATCCTGTTGTGTTCTTACCAGACATACTTAGTCAACTAGTTGATGATGCTGAAGAGATGAACTTTAACATCATGAGAGTGGTCCATGCTGGGCATCGAATGTCGTGGAGTGAAACTCTCCATCCGGGAGATGAAATCTACACTACTGCAAAGATCATTAACATGGAACAACGTGGAGTAAACGAGATTCTAGACCTGCTTATTCATTGCAAACGAGATGATGACAT
>MEHG01000154.1 GCA_001940705.1 Candidatus Thorarchaeota archaeon AB_25 | reverse complement strand
TCAAGACGTACTCTTTTTGTCTTGACCTCATCAAGTGCCTTTCCTAAGGAACGAAGCCGAATCTGCATAAACGCTAGTGAATTTGAAGCATTCATTGACCGACCAACCTTTCCCCAGGAAATACCACTATCACCTGCCATCGTGCTACTGTCTCTGCTCATCCTATTATACTCCTATACGAAGGGTTATGTGTAGGTATGTGAACATTCTATATTATAAACTATTCTATTATAGTATTATACCATAATACATATCCATAAATATTCATAATGTCCAGAGTAGTATGTCTGAAAAAGGATTTCAGGACCATCGCAACCTTCTAATGGTCGTTTGGTACGGCCCTTTTGCACACTGAAGGACTCAATGGTCAAGATATTCGTAAACACATTGGAGCGTAATGCATTGAGGGATGCCTAGATGGAGCCATCAAAGAGTGGAAGTCTATTCAAGAGGTTACTAGACTTACCATGGACCCTCACAGAACCAGCTCCAACAATCACAGAAGGGGGCATGAGAAGAAAGGCACGATTCCTTCGTACTGCCTTATTGACAGGAGTAGCTGTCTTTCCGATTCTGCAGTTTGCTACTAATTCAATTCAGGAGTTTCCAGTATATTCTCTATTGACTTTGATACTAGCAGGAGTATATCTTCTGAGCGCTACTGAACACCTGCAACTTGCTTCTACAATAACCATCATTATTGCAGCAATCTTACCATACGTGACAATCCTACTAAAACCTACATGGTCAGCTGGTGTTCTTTCCCAGCAGATACTGAGTTGGCCTATTCTTGCGGCTCTTCTTGGTAGTCAATTGCTCTCACTAAAAAAAGAGGCCTTACTAATTGGGGCAATGAACATTGGTCTGCTTATACTTTCACTATCGCACCCAGGGATTGTATTTGGTGATGCCATCGAACTGATTGGTGTAGGTTTTGCCATCCAAATGTTTCTGATGTTCACTTCATGGACCCAGGAATACTATTCTACTCAACTCGAACATAGTAACAGAACTCATGCAGCACGAGGGAGAGAACTCGAAATATACACTAGCCTGCTAAGACACGACCTTGGTAACGATGTACAGATGATTCTTGGAGGGATTGAACTCTCACAGATGTCGAATGGAGAACCAAGGCAGGACGGATTCTTAGACTCCATTCTTGCAGCCGCTCAGAGAATGAAAAGCCTGCTTCAGATATTTTCTATGTCTGAAGCTGAACTAGATTCAGACATCATCATGGTTATTGAAAAGATAGGAAAACGAGCTGAAATTGCTTTCAAGGGAATGCGGGTATCAATCAATGTTTCTGAGGAAGTTAAACAGAGTCCTCCGAAGTATGGAAGGCTTGTTGCCCTCGCATTTGAGAACTTACTCCGCAATGCATCTCAACATGCTGGAAATGATCCAAATGTGGAGCTAATGATTTCTCAGTCCGGAGATAATCTTGAGATCTTGTTTGGTGACGATGGACCAGGTATTGATTCTTCAATCCGTGACAACCTCTTTGAAAAGGGTGTGTCTACCGGAGCGGAGAGCCATGGATTGGGTCTATATCTTACGAGGACAATTATCGAGTCTGAAAATGGTTCTATCGAGCTAACAACGCAGAATGGTCCGGGATGCTGTTTCTTGATCAAACTCCCGTATTAATAACAGCAATTAAATCAAAAATGATTCGGAGTTAGTCTACGAAAGGATAAATGGCTTGATGTTTATCGAGCGGGAGGGAGAACTGACTTGACAAATCTTCAGACTACAATATCAAAGGTCACAGTGTTCCGTGATGCCGCTCGAGTTACAAGAACCGGGAAAGTAAAACTAGAACCTGGACCACACAAGGTATTGGTGACAGGGATCACCAATTATGCTCAAACCGATAGCTTTAGAGTGAAGGGTCGAGGCCCGGCGAAACTCTCAAGCATCGATGTTCAAAGTGCGACAGAGGTCTATGAGCCCTCAGCCGACATAAAGCCGCTCTATGATGAACTCAAGGAGTTGGAGAGGAAAAGGATCAACATCCAAGATGAGATCGAGTTCCAGCAGAATAGACTAGTGCAGGTCAATAGCATTACTGTTGAGTTCTCCAATCACTTTGGGATGGTCTATGCAGCAAATGAGGGCGATATAAAATCATTCACAGAGATGGATAAGAAGTCTGCAAAACTTGCCAGTGATATTCAACAGGATATTCGAAAGCTCAACGAGGAGCTTGAGGAAATCGATAACAAAATGCAAGTGCTTAGAAACAATATTGGAAAAATTAATTCAGAGAGGAAAACGGTCTCAACGTATTCGGTAGAAGTATCCTTAGAAGTTTCCTCGGCATCGGATATTGAACTTGACGTGACTTACCAGACAGGTGGAGCAGCTTGGGCACCACGCTATGATGTGGATCTGCTTCCTGAGAAGGCAAAACTTCGACGTTTGGCTATGGTGACCAATCAGACTCAAGAAGACTGGGCAGAGATCGATTTGATCGTCTCTACCGCAACAGCAAGACCAGTAGAGGCTGTTGAGGGCAGACCTTTCTTCATCACAGCATACGACCCCGCGACTATGGTAAGACCTGCTCCGAAGAGTGGACGAAGGGATAGAATGCCCAAACCTTCAATGAGAATGAAAGCCGCAGCAGTAGGGGGCTATGCACCCCCAGCACCACCGCCGGAGATAGTAGAGGAATTCGCTGAAGCTTTGGAAACGGTCTCAGGGATTGCGGTATATGAGCTTCCCAAGAAGATGTCAATACCATCGGACAATGAACGGCATCCAGTGACCCTGATTGAGGAAGAGCTTGAATCCTCAACAATCCACTATTGGTATGCAGAGGGAATGGCTGAAGTCGTGGCACAGGATGAAGTTGTGAATAATGACAGCGTTATCCTCCCAGGAAAGATGAAAGTGTTCTCTGAGGGTGATTACATTGGAGAGACATCAGTTGGTCAAATCTCACCCCGAGAAGAGTTCAAGATTGGTACTCGAGTTGCATACGATGTTAAAGCTGAGAAGAAACTTGCTGAACGAGATATGGAGAAAGCAGGCGTTCTTCGTGGAAAACTCAGGCGTTCCTACAAATACAAACTTGAGATACAGAGCTTCTCAAAGAGGAAGATCAAGATCGAGGTGTTTGATAGAGTCCCTCATAGCGTTAGTACACAGATCGAGATCAAAATCGATTGGGAAAAATTGGCTGCTGCAAAGCATGAGCTAGGTGTGATTGAGTGGCATCGAGAATTAGAACCAAACGAGAAGAAGAATATCGAATATGATTACGAGGTCGTGTGGGAGAAGGACGTAACTATCAGTCCACCACTGCCATGAGGAGGTAAGAAGATGAAAGAGATTAACACACAGATATCGACAGTCACAGTCTTCCGAGATGGTGCACGAATCGTCAGGACTGGTAAGACAGAACTTGGCGCTGGAGAGCAGACCGTTAAGGTTCCAGGAATCACTCGCTATGCTGAACCGGACAGTTTCCGTGTAAAAGGAAAGGGCAATGCGGTCCTTCGAGGAATTGATGTCAAACAGATTAGTAGAACCTTTGAACCTGAAGGTGACGTCAAAGAATTACATGACAAACTCAAGGCACTCGAAAAAGAAGGAGCTGTTATTGAGGACAAAATACAGCTTCAGAGGACCAGAGGAGAACGCCTGAATGCTGTAATGAGCCAGTTCAGCTCAGAGTTTGGGAAGTGGTACGCAGTTGGAGAAACCTCGATGGATCAAATGACCAAGATGGACAAAGCTGGAAGTGATTTGATAAGGGATTCGAAGAAGACGATTCGTGATTTGGAAACCGAGTTAGAGAGGATTCACACTGAGATTGCAGCTCTAAATGACAACATCGTAAGAATCCAAGGTCAGAGAAGGACAGAAACCTTCAATGAAGTGTTCGTCAGTCTTGATGTGAAGGAAAGCACACCCCTAGAGCTTGAAGTCACCTATCAGTTGAGGATGGCATCTTGGCAACCAACCTATGATGTCGATATTGGTGAGGAGAAGTCATCTGTCAAGAGAATCGCGGTTGTTCAAAATCAGACACTTGAGGATTGGGAAGATGTCGGACTCACGGTTTCTACGGCCTCAGCTCAACCTGTGGAAGCGGTTGAACCAAACCCATTCTATGTTGATGTGTACACACCTCAGCACTTCGGAATGGTAGCTACGAGATCAGCAGCGGCTCCAATGGAGATGAAAAAGGAGAAAGACTACGATGAAGGTCTCGAAGATATGATGATGGAGGCTGAGGAAGAACCGATGCCAGACATCATCGAGGACTATGCCGAACCTACTGAAACCCTCGGCGGAATCACAGTGTATAGTGTTCCGGGAGAGGTCTCAATTCCTGCAGATAGTGATCCGCATCCAGTCACTCTCACCCTAGAAGAGTTTGACTCAAGAAGGTTGCATTATTGGAATGCTGCAGCGATGGCAGAGGTGGTTGCACAGGATGAGATTACAAACGGTGATGCCGTACTCTTGCCAGGAAATGTGAAAGTCTACGCAGCAGGCGACTTCATTGGTGAAACATACCTTAGTCTCCAAGCACCTAGGGAGAAGTTTAGGCTTGGGACTAGAGTTGCCTATGATCTGAAGGCAGAGAAGAAGCTCGTTGAGAAGGACACAGAGAAGGCAGGAATCACAAGGGGTAAGCAGAAAAGAGGTTACAAGTATTCTCTAGAGATACAGAGCTTTGCAAAACGTGAGATAACAGTCAAAGTAGTGGATGTTATTCCGCATAGCAACTCAGAGAAGATAACAGTTGAACTTCCTGAGCCCACCCTTCCATTTAAGAAAATGGAACTCGGAGTCATCGAATGGGAAACCAAAATCGGAGCTGGTGCAGAAATCAAGATTGGCTATTCGTATGACGTTGAGTGGGAGAAGGACGTCACAATCAGACCTCCACTACCATAGTGAGTAATACTGGTAGGAGTTTTCATTCCTACCACTTACTCATCTCATCCATGACTGCAACAATCCTATGCATGGACTTTCTGTAGTTCTCTACAACGATGCTCTCATTGGGCGAGTGTGCTTTTGACTCATAGTCCCCACATCCGATGGAAACCATTGGTACATACTTATTGAAGAGATATAGAGGTCCAGATCCTGGACTTGTTGGATGGATGACCATATCTCCGAAAACTCGTTGGTTCGCCTTCTCCACTATCTTAACGAATGGATGGTCTACGGGTGTCTTGGCTGCTGGGTAGCCTTCTAGGTAAGGTATCTTGACATCGGTGAAACCTTTCTCGTCTAAGTGTTTCCTCAGTTTCTTGTGAATGTCGTCAGGATGCATTCCCTCAACCAACCTGAAGTCAATCTTACATGACGCTTTCGCAGGAAGTACGGTCATCGAGCCCTTCCCTTGATAACCACTGGTTAGACCGCAAATATTGCATGTGGGGGCTCCATAGTAGGCTTTCTTCAACTCATCTCCTGTGAGACCGTTCAGATACTCCTGTATCCCATACACTTTCTTGAGTTGAACCTCGCGCATGTCGATTTTCTCAATTGCCTCAAGCTCTGATTCACTTAGTGGTTTGATACCATCATAGAATCCCTCAATCAAGATCTTGCTATCTTCATCCTTCAACGAATTCAATGCCCAGACCAACCGACTGGCCGCAGATGGAAGAACACAAGCTGTGCTCGAGTGTACATCTCTTGCGAGTCGTTCAACTTCAAGCTCTACGAAGAAAATACCCTTGAGGCCAAGCCATGCTTCTTGTTTCCCATGAATCCCTGCGCCACCGAACTCCCAGATGCCTCCATCAGCAGTGATGAAGTCGGTATTCTTCTCGGTGTACTCTGGAAGGTTGATACTCCCAATCTCCTCTTCACCTTCGACAACGAATTTGACGTTCACTGGTATGTCAGTGCCGGTCTCTTTGAATGCTTTCAGAGTCCATATCCTTGAGATTGTGTCACCCTTGTTATCAGCAACGCCTCTCCCGTACAACCTACCTTCACGTATCTCTGGTTCAAAAGGTAGTGAGTCCCATCGGTCAAAGGGTTCCGCGGGTTGAACATCATAATGATCATAGAATAGAAG
>MEHG01000153.1 GCA_001940705.1 Candidatus Thorarchaeota archaeon AB_25 | reverse complement strand
TAGTCGCTATTAAGGGCACTCTACCAACAGCAGAAACCATTGAAATTGCTGATGAGTTCAGAAGTGCTTCAGCTGGTCGTAGCTTCTTTGGCTACGAGTTCAGAGGATTTGAACCTCTTCCAACCAACTTGCAAGAAGAAATCATCCTTGAGATTCGAGCTCGCAAGAAGATGCCAGAAGAGATGCCAAGTCTAAGCTCATGGAATAGATGGATCTACAAGCGAACCTAAACTGGTTTAAAGAAGCAAGGGGCAGTCTGTTGATTGTCCCTTGTCATAGCTTTTTCTTTTCAAACAACACTAGAGTGGATAGACTTTTGACTCACTTAGTATGGTCCTCACTTGATTGAGATGACGCTAGACCCTGTCGAACTTCTAGAGACCCTTGTTGCTTTTGACACAAGAAATGATGGTGAGATGAAGGCCACACGAAAGTGTCCTGAATACATCAACAATATTCTGAATGATTTTGGTTTTCACACCGAGATTATAGAATCAGAGGGGTACACTACAGCTTTTGCTAGACGTGGTCATGGTAAATTCAAAATTCTCTTCCTGGCGCATTTCGATATAGTCCCATTTGGTGAGGGATGGGATAGTGATCCACTGAAGTTGAAGGTCGATGGTGACAAGGCCTATGGACGGGGGACCTGTGACGATAAAGGCAACATCGTTTCACTCTTACTGCTTGCTGAGAAACTTGCTAAGTCAGATTTCCCCTGTACAATAATGACTGCTGTATCTGGTGATGAGGAGATTGGTGGTCGACAGGGTGCTGGCGCGTTGAAAGAATACTTGGTCAAGCAAGGTCTTTTCCCTGACTATGTCGTTGTAGCTGATGGGTCTGGTCAACAGATAATCCACCGTCGAAGGAACATTCTTCCTACCTACATCAAAGTGAAGGAAAGAATGGAGAAGATCAAGGGTAGAAAGGAAACAGTAAGGATAGAAACAGAGACCTTTGGAACCAACACTAGACATAGTGCCTATCTGCGATTTGGCGTTGACCGACACGCAATGATTGCTGCTTCAAAGTACCTTGATCTGAATCCTTACACGGTAATAGAAACCGTTCGGGGAGCCTTCCTGAAGAGCAATGTGGTACCTGATTGGGTTGAGATGGATGTCATACATCCTGATGAGGCGGGTGCAGAATCGTCCTATGATGCTGCACTGACCGACTTAATGAGGTCTATCCTTGCGATGTCGCAGGTGGCATTCCCAACTAAACCCTCTGATAAGGGGACCAATATCTGTCCAAATATTCTGTCCAAAGAGAATGACCTTTGGACACTCTATGTTGATATTCGATCCATGACGAATGATGGTGAGGTTGTCAAGGCTGCTTTCCAAGATGCCCTGAAGGGTCACGTGGACTTGTTCTCACTCAAAGTTCACGCTGGTATTGGTTATGTGGACTGTGACCCCGACTCACGACTCATCAGGGCGGCGAAATGGGCTCTTGAGAAAGAGGGTATACCATACAGAATCATTGAAGGGTTTGGAGGGTCTGACTCCCGCTATTTTGCTGGAGAGGGTGCAGACTTGTTTGATTTTGGTCCTCGTGGTGACAATGTTCATGGGGCAAATGAGTGGGTTTCCATTGAATCTTTGAAAGAGAATGCTGAAGTCTTCCATACCCTGATTGATGTACTCTTGAGGAAACCAGGTTCACTCTGATAAGCTATAGAAACATCATCCTGAGTGGAGCTCCTACCTCTCATTAGGGGATATCGCTACTACAAGTTTTTCGTCACCAAAAGTATAGTTTTCCTTGAAGTTTCCTGAGGGTTTTTTCACTTGTTTCAGGCTTTCGGCTAGTGTTTCCTCTGAGATATACGCTTCATGAAACTCAACTGCTTCAGCCATTAGCTTACTTGAGGAATATTGAACTTCTATCCTATCACTTACGTTAAGATCAGCTGACTTGCGTAGATTTTGAACACGTCGTACGAACTCACGCGACAAGCCTTCAAGTTCTAGTTCGTGTGTCAATTCTGTTGTCAACGCAGCGAGGTAAGATCCCTCTGAAGCAGTCGAGAAACCCTCTCTGGCTTCAACTATCACCTCGACTTCTTCAGGTAGAATATCGAACTTATCGCCATTCACAGACACTTCTACAGATTCACCAACCTGAAGCTGAGTCGATGCGGTACGTGGGTCTAGGCTCAGTATCGCATCTCTAATTTCAGGGAAGCGAGAGCCATATTTCTGACCTAGTTGCTTTGGGAGTGGCTTGAGTTGATAGCTAACCACTTCTGCAGTAACATCCAGCAAACGAACACTCTTGACATTCAGTTCATTGCTAACCAAATCTGAATAACGCATGACAATTTCTCGTTCTTTGTCTAATCCAACAGCGAACGCGATTTCGGATAGTGGTTGACGAAGTTTGCGATTTGCCTTGTTTCTTGCTGCGTGGCCTAGTGATACCAATCGAAGCACTAGGTTCATCTCATTGTTGAGCTCCTCGTCTACGGATTCACTAACAGGCCATTCGCAATGATGAACACTCTCAGGTGCTCCTGAGTCAACACTTCGAGTTAGATTCTGATGCATCACTTCTGACACAAATGGTACAAATGGCGCAATCAGTCTAGAGATATTAACGAGAACTCGATACAATGTATCATATGCCGCATTCTTATCTGCATCAACCTCACCACTTGCTCCTGCCTCTGCCCAAAAGCGGCGACGACTTCTCCTCAGGTACCAATTACTAAGGTGATCTATGAAACGTGATACCGCAGCTGTTGCCATGTTCGGCTCATATGATTCCAAATAATCTGTGACTTCACGATTCACTTCGTTCATTCTTGAGAGTATCCACCTGTCGAGCAGACTAAGAGATAGTTTCGCATCATCTCTGGGTACCCATCCGTCTATGAGGGCATAAGTGACAAAGAATGAATAGACGTTCCAGAGTGGGATAAGGAAATTCCTGCGTGCTTCATCACCGAGAGGGTAACCGAAGGCAAGGTCTTTCTCAGGTTTGTGAGCACAAAAGATCCAGCGCATCACATCCACTCCCATCGTATTAGCGGCATCATTGAACTCGACCATGTTACCCCAAGACTTGTGCATTGCTCTTCCATCCTCCGCAGTCAAGGTGGCATAGGTAAACACATCTCCAAATGGTGCTCTTCGTACAAGTATTGTGCTCATTGCGAGAAGGCTATAGAACCAGTTTCTGAACTGCCCCGGAAAGCTCTCACTGATAAGCTCTGCTGGAAACCACTTCTTCCAATATGCTCTATCAGAGTTATACCTCATTGTGCTCATCCCAACGATACCCGCATCCAACCAGGGATTTCCAACATCTGGAATTCGTCTCATTCTATTATTGCATTCACTGCACTCTATCTCAATCTCATCGATAAATGGTCGATGAGGTGAATGGCCTTCGAACACTTCCCATCCAGAAACAGCACGCTCTTGTAGTTCGTTTCTGCTACCTATCACATCAAAATGGCCACAGTTCGAACATTCCCATATGGGTAATGCTAGTCCCCAATATCGTTTCTTAGAAATCATCCAGTCATCCATATTGCGTAACCAATCTAGCTCCCTTTCTTTTCCAAAGGATGGATGCCAGTTGGTTTCGTTAATGACAACTTCCATGATTTGATATCGTAGATTGCGTTCTTTCTGAGCTTTTGTGACATCTTCATATGGTATTTCGAGTTTGGCTCCCATTGAGATGAACCATTCATCTACAAGACGAAAGACCAGTTCCTCTTGACAGCGCCAGCATACCGGATATCGGTGAGTATAATCCTTTACTTTGTAAGTCAATCTTTTTTCTTCTAGATTATCAAAAATTGGTTGAGCGACAGCATTCACATGCATACCTGACAACCAATCGAATCCGTCAATGAAGATGCCATTCTCCGTAAGGGGCGCAATCGCAACAAGATCAAGTTCCTTGGAGAGTTCGAAGTCCTCTGCTCCGCAACCGGGAGCGATGTGAACAATTCCTGTGCCTTCCTCTTCTCCAACTTCATCCCAAAGTATAACTCTGTGTTTTCCAGCAACTCCACTCTCTTTTTGAGCTGGCAGTTCATCGAAGGGGCCGTGATAGAGCCAACCCTCTATGTCTAGGCCAAGCAGCTCTTCCTCAACTTGGTAATCGCCCTTCAACATGTGTAGAGTCCCACGGCTTAGGTATAGGGTTTCCTCACCCTGACGCACCTTAACATAGGTCAGTTCCGGACCGACCGCAGCTGCAACATTGCTACTCAAAGTCCAGGGAGTTGTTGTCCATACAAGCAGACTCTCTCCAGGACGGTCCACTAATGGGAATCTCAATGTGATACTCGCATGCGTTAACTCTCGGTATCCTTCGGTAACTATCTCATGTTGGCTGATAGCTGTTCCGCATCTCGCACACCACGGCATTACATCTCTACCTTTGTATATCCATCCTCTTTCAAAACATGTCTTTAGCATCGTCCAGATTGTATAGTTATTTTCTTCCGAAAATGTGAAGTATGAGCCTCCAACTTCTGGCATACCCAATTTTCCAATGAGTTGCTCAACTGTACCTGTAACTGGGCCTTTCGTACCATCGATTGTCATGACTGCTAGTGGGTCCTTACCAAGTGCATCATGTAACTTCTGTAGAGTTTCTAAATTGTCCCATTCCATCCAATAACCCAATCGTTTACTTTGCTCAATCTGCACTGCAGAATACTTCAAGACACGTTGTTTACACAATATGATGAACTTTTCCAACCCGTAATCTTCTATGTCTTTCTTACCCTTGAAACCCATCTCTCGTTCAACGTTGACCTCCACCCAGAGACCTTGACAGTCAAAGCCGTTCTGATAGCGGGTCTGATATCCCTGCATAGCCTTGAAACGATGGTATAGATCTTTGTATGTTCGTCCCCATCCATGATGAACCCCCATAGGATTATTGGCTGTGATTGGACCATCAAGAAACGACCATATTGGTCCCTTTGCCCTTAGCTCCCTCAGTTTTTCAAAGGTCTGTGAATCTTTCCACATCTTGAGTATTTCATTTTCCTGAGCTATAAAGTCAACCTGACTGGATACCGGCTTGAACATTTCCATCACCAACCTTGGTAGAGATAATATCTGTAATTTTCAAATTTAACATGGCTGTTCGATAGAGAATGCAGTTTCCTCCCATTTAGTTTTGAATACTCTTCAAAAAATCGAACAAGTATGTAATCAGAGAATGGACTACAATTACTTTCACATGAGCTAGTGAATTTGGCAATCCATCCTTTTCTCACCTATTCTCTCTCTGGTTTCTCCTCGCACCTCAGTTAAAAATCTTAGGCTAGACATACTTGACCATCAGGAGGTCCAACCAATGTTTAATTGAAACCTCTAAACCTCCAGTAGTGAAGTGTATACTATGAGTGCGCTGGAAGAAAGGACTCTCGACAAACTTGCAGACATGATTTACAACATTCTTTGGCAGGATATCCTACAAGTTTGGAAATCTATCAGAACGAAGATGGACCAGGAAGGAAAAGAAGCAGTGAAAGTCGCCTTTGAAGGCGCAGCAGACCGGTTCATCAAGGGTCCATTCAACGACCATCTTGAGGTTCGGTGGGGCATGAACCTATGTGTCCACTGTAATGATGACAATATCGAGAAGAACGGTATTGCATACGTCGAAGCGAGCGGTGATGGACTTGAGTTCAATCAGTGTCTGAACTGCCGCATAGGTATTCTCTACAAGCTTGTATCAGCAAATGCGACAATGGACACCTACAACGTGGGTCTTGGAGACCCTGAGCAGTTCAATGGGATGTCGATCTATTGGAATGCAATCGTGCCCGAGGGAATGAAAAAGTTCCTTCCGACCTATGAGATTGTAGACGGTGAGGGTCAATGGCTCGGAACCATTTCATTTGATGATTCATTCAATGTTAAATTCCTGCCATTCATAGCTATGACTGAATCAACACCGAGAGATGCAGACGCTCCATGGACAACAGACCTTCCAGGAGCAGTCAAACTTACAGTTGATGCCTTCCTAGAGGCCGCAAAGTATCAGGTTGAAGTTGTACTTGCTCTGAAATAAAAATTGGGTGATGCTTTTGGTTGAAAAACTAGTACGGGACAAGAT
>MEHG01000152.1 GCA_001940705.1 Candidatus Thorarchaeota archaeon AB_25 | reverse complement strand
TCCACTTGAAGAGCGCTTTCATGCTGATTCTGAGTGACCCCTTGTAGATACCAAAACCCAAGACCACAGCAATAGACAGACCAAGAGCTATTCCAATGTAACTCTCAAGTCCCTCCTGGATAACCAGCGCCATGCTGAATAGCGATAGTTCTACTCCTTCCCTCACGACGAGAGAGAAACTAAGCAGAGCTAGACCAATACCACTCTGTTGAACAACAGACATCTGCATTGATTCTTCAATCTCCTGCGTGACTTTAGCACCTGCATTCCACATCCATACTATCATAGTTGTGAGTAGCAAAGCTGCAATGAGAACTACAGAACCTTCAAAGACATTCAACATGGGACCTTCGAATATTCCCCAAAGCAGTCCAACCACAGTAGCAACACCAAGACTAGCAAGTATAGCTACAATTGTCCCTGAAATCACGTACTTCCTGAGATCAGTCTGATTCGTTTTCCTCAGATAGGACAACATTATGGCAATAATCAAAGCGGCCTCTATGCCTTCTCTAAGTGAAATGATGGTTGGTGAGATTATCATGGTCGGTCATGTTTAATGCATTAACTATTGTTAATAACATTACTATGCAACCAAAAGACAGCCCCCATAAAATATCTAACGACTCAAAGAAGGTAGAGGTAACAAAAGGAATTACGATTCACGCAGGGTTTTCTCTGACATCCACTTTGGGAACCCATCACCAGTTTATTCTTATCAATCTGTGATAGTCCAATGAACTAGGAGTTTCAGCATGAGCACGGAATGGGGATTACTCCCACTTGGAATCGATGAAACTGATCTGGTGATGCTACTCCTAGCATTGTTCATTCTCTCATTACTAGTGATTGGTATGTTCATTGTCTTCCCCCTGTTTTATGCTCTTCTTGGCACGCTTCTCATTATATTGGGTATTCTCTATGGTGTGAGGACACTAAAATCAAAACAGGATTCAAGTGACTAGAAAAAAGAGAGAGCCTCATTGAGCATAACGTATCATATCCCAATGGGGAATATTTGCCTCGGGTACTACACCTTTCGCGATTATCTCGAAGCCAAAGTGTTCATAGAGTGATACATGTGATTCACTCTGAGTCTCGAGATAGCAATGCCATTTCATCTCATCAAGATGAGCAAGCATGGGACGAATTAACTTACTTCCATATCCTTCACCTTGCATCTCGGGGTCTACCGCGATTGGTCCAAGGTGTAAGTATGGAGTCGTTGCATATTGATTTCTGCGATTGCTTACAAAATCATTGATTCTCATCATGTGATTAACTAGAGAACGTCCGCAAAGCCGATACAGTTTCAATCCACCAAACCTAATATTTCTCCAGAGTGTGATGTCTAGTTTGTTGTGGTATTTCCAAATTGCAATCCCTTCCACATCTTCGGACGTGGTGTACACTTCTCCACAATGATGACCCTGTTTCAGTCGGAACTCAAAGAATGCAGGTAAGATATGCTTTCGTTTGGTTTCATCAGGAAAAAAGTAGGCATTTAATGGATCATTCCAAAAAGCTCTGGTTAATACATCCACTGCTTTCTCAAACAATGAATCTGAAATATGCACTAATCCTTTGAGAACTGTCATCTCAAACACCTCGTAGAACGTTATGATATAATATCTTCCAATTTCGTGAATTAAGAAAACAAATCGAAACTAGAAAAAGAAAGATGTGAGGGAATTGCACCCCCACGAATTCATAGTTTATTGTGACTCGTCAGGTTCTCTGTATCCATCGTGATATGTTGAACCGGTCTGGACTGAGTTCTGGTCGCCAATGACTCTCTTCCAGAAGGGCTTTCTCAGGCGACGCCTCTCGCCCCAGTTACCCTGCCACCAGATTCCCTTGCCTGCACGAAGGTGCATGGTGATCTTCATGCTGGAAACGATGATTCTCCAGACCGAAATCGCGATTGTTATGAACATGATGAATATCCATATCCAATCAAATGGTACGAATGGGATATCGTGGGTCTGGAAGAATTCAATGAGATTGAATGTAACCCAAGAACCACCTTCATTGACATAGACGTATTGAATTGGCCAACCCACATTGATGAGTACAGTGGCTATGCCAATCCAGACCACGCTAAGAATACCCTCAACAGCCAAGTTGAAGTTGTTCTCACCTCCAATGTAGAAGAGCGCACCTCTGACAGCTCCTAGGAATAGAAACACCACCACATATAGGGCAACTGCTCTGAATGCAGCAGTGTAAAGTGGCACGACAAAGGGCAACATCAGGATGAATCCCCAAAGGATTCCCATAACCAAATCACCAACAGCTTCCCAACGACCCTTGGGTTTGAAACCTTCCACACCTATACCGAAGAAACTCTCAAGGACAGTCTTCTCAGTCAATGGTTTACTCCGATCAAGCATTGAGATTCCACCTATTATGACCAAGAGGATGGTTATGTTGATGATTAACATCACTGGAATGCTAAAAGGCCAGTTCTGGATGTTCGCACCAAACACTTCAGCCAGTGTAGCTCCAATCATTAAAGCCCCAACTATGAGTGCTAGTGCAACTCCGACTAATACAACCAGCATTCGACTAAGTGGATTCACATACTCGGCTGGAACCGGTCCAACCTTCTCCCCCGAGCCAGCATATTCGTGCGCCACGCTCTTGGGATCTCCCATTCTCTCAATGGCCATCATGACAGAGCCAGCAGTCATTGTGCCTCCGCCGATTCTCTCAGCCTCCTCAATCAAGTGAGTCTGAAGTTCGACGATTGCATCCTCACTGTCAAGAGGAAGATATATTCTAACACGATCAAGATATTGATCAATAAGTTCCAATGGATCATTACTACTCATTATTATTCAACCTCCGTTATGACATCACGCATCTCGCGTGAGAGAACAGACCAGGTCTGCGCCATCGCGCCTAGAGCCTTTAAACCCTCTTCGGTTACTGCATAGTACTTCTTTGGTTTGGTAGGATCTTCATAGTCCCATTCGGACAAAAGGAGCTCACGCTTTTCTAGTCGTCTCAGCAAAGGATAGACTGTGCCCTGTTCAAGAGCCAAGAAGGACATCTTCTCATCAAGAAGCTTGACAGCCTCGTACCCGTATGCCTTTCTCTTGCTAAGAAGGGCAAGGATAGCAAGCGTCACAGCGCCTCGCTTTACTTCCTTGGACCATCGGTCCAATTCCTCATGCGTCTTTTTTGACATTGACACGTAGTTTACCTCTGTATTATCATTGTACTCGCAAGCGTTGTGTGTAACAACGTACTGTACGATATATAGTACTGTACATAGTTTGTATATAAATGTTACCAACTAGGCGATAATATCACCCACACGTATATCTGACTGAGAGATGCGTTGAAGTCAGAGGCGAAAACAGTGACAGTGAAAGTGCGTGTCAAACGACTCTCTCCAGATGCAAAGATGCCCAAAGCTGCAATGAAAGGAGATGTTGCCTTTGACCTCTTTTCCGTGATAGATTATGAGCTCAGACCAAGCGAGCGTTTCGCAGTACCCACAGGGATTGTAGTAGAGATTCCGCCAGGTTACGAGGGACAGGTCAGACCAAGGAGTGGGCTTGCGTTGAAAGAGGGGATTACGGTACTCAACACTCCTGGGACAATTGACAGTGGCTATCGTGGTGAGGTCCACACCATCATGATGAACCACGGCGGAGAGTCCTTCAAAATCACAAAGGGTATGCGTATCAGTCAGTTAGCAATCCGACCCGTTCCCGAGGTTGAGTTCGTCGAGGTAGATGAACTCTCAGACACAGAACGAGGAGAAGACGGTTTTGGAAGTACTGGAAAATAATGAAACAGTTTAACTGGTTTCGTGAGAGTACATGTCATCTTGTAGGGAGGAGTTTCGAGATAGTGATGTCAGAAGTGAACATCATTTTGAGGAATATGGTTGTACTTGGATTGGAGTCATTGTCGCATTGATAGCGATCGTTGCAATAATGATGATTCCAGCAATTCTTGGAGGGAATGTCTTCATTTTTCCTGGGTTCGGGAGTTTCGAACCAAACACTGAGTTCGAGCTTGTCTTCGTACCGGAATCGGCTCTTGTATATTCTTTAGTACTCTTAGTTGTAATAATTTACTGGCTCTATAGTCGTCGAAACCGTTCAGCGCTTGATGCCGCATAGACGCTGTCGTAACGTTTTTAATCGTGAGCCATCGTGACTGATTTGCTTGGGCCGGTGGTCTAGCCCGGCTATGATACTGTTCTTCGGAACGGAATCGCCGAGTGATACCGCATTGACATGCGAGCCTGACTCCCACGCACGCTCAAACGTGCGGTGGTCACGAGTTCAAATCTCGTCCGGCCCACCATTCACCTCGTATTAGTGATTTCACTGCAGTAAGAAGGAGCAATTTGAATGACTAAACCAGTAATATGGGTTGAAGGCATCATAGGAGCCGGAAAGACTGAACTAACTAAAATCCTATGCAGAGAAATGAATTACGAGGGGCTCCACGAACCCGTCGATCAGAACCCCTACCTTAAGATGTTCTACGCAGACATGAGCAAGTGGGCCTTCCCCATGCAGATACTGTTGTTACACAAACGATTTGCCCTGCAGAAAAGGGCTGCGTACTCAGCTTATGTCGATGGAGGTCCCGAGGGATACATCATAGACCGTGGACTCCCCGGCGATCGTGTATTCGCCAAGCTATTGACACAGCAGGGTCATATAGAGCAGATAGACTGGGACACCTACGAACTGGCTTACAATATCATGCACCAGTCGTTGGTGCCACCCACTTTGTTGTTGTACCTTGACGTACATCCAGATGTGGCCTACCAACGAGCGAGGAAAAGAGCAAGGGACGAAGAGAGTCCCATGCCAGACGACAGCTTCAGAGAATATCTGGGAGAGCTGGAGCGTGAGTATCTTATGCTTCTCGAGGATATAGACCAACAGAAACATCACTGGAGCAGAGGGATGAAAATTCTTAGAATACCATGGAGAAACATGGACATAGACAATCCAGACCGAGCTGAAATACAGGCCCTTGTAGCCAAGATTAGAAGGGCATTAGAATGATTACCATACTTGGTCTTCATGAAGATTCATCGTATACACACACCGTTGTAGACCACTATTCCTTCACCACATAAGCCTCATGACAGGAGGGACAGATCAGGACCATCTGGCGTTCTTGGAGCTCGTGGTTCGAAGCCTTGCAGACTGTCTTCCACCTGGTCCCATTGTTCAGTACGATTGTTTCACACAACTTGTACACAGAGAGTATGTTCTGAGGGGGATTGAAAAGGTCCTACATAGCTTAGTTCGAGTCTAGACCGATCTAAGAGTTCAAATCTCGTCCGGCCCACCACTTCTTTTCACACATGAATTTCATATCCTGAAAAAAGAGGAGAGATGAGTGCTTTCACACTCATTTTCCTTAGATTATGATCTCTTTCGGAAGATTACAACTACTCCGATAAGGACTACTGCACCTACACCTATCCCAATATAGAGAAGATTGTCCATGATCCAATCTGGAATTCCGTTGGGGGTGGTTGTAGCAGTGGTCACATTGACAAGTACAGAGTCCGTGACGTGATTTCCTGCAAAATCGTAGACTGTGATAGTACAGTTGTATACTCCAGCATCAAATGAATCCAGGTCCAATACGATTGAAATTGCTGAAGTCCAGGATCCTATGTCAGTCACAACTTCATTCACAGAGATCTCGAATGTGGCTGGGTAGTCATCAGTCGGAGTCCAGATTATCTCAAAACCCTCACTACCTTCAACGAACTCAATATCATCGGGGTGATTTATTGATGGTGCAGTGGTATCAGTATATTGTTCTATTCCGGTGCGCTCAATTGTGATAGAGCCAATGAATTCAGAAGTTGTAGTATTTGTGAATAAGACAGTATGACGAGCTATGAATCCATCTACCTTGAGATAGTCAGTATGGACTTCGAATAGTACATCTCCACTAGTATCATTCCACGAGTATCCCCAGAACCAGGGACCGAGGTCATCAAGCGTGACATTCACTAGCGAACTCCTATCTTCTATAAAATCATCAAGGAGGGACCAGTTCCCAACAGGTACTGCAAGTCTCCACGAATATGAGAAAATTGGATCAAAGAA
>MEHG01000151.1 GCA_001940705.1 Candidatus Thorarchaeota archaeon AB_25 | reverse complement strand
CATTTCTCACTCCGGAGCATGATAGGTAAGTTCCCAATGTAAATCCTCATAGTTTCAAGCCGAGTTGACACAGAACCTTCCTTTCGGACAGGTGTCATGTCAAGGTGTAGCTTGCTCGCATAGGTGAGATTTCTAATTCTCGCCTCATTGGGATAGAGCTTGTGTTCGCTGCCATCAGCCTCACGAATAGAAGGTTCGTCGACATGGATATCACCCAATTCTACGACATAGCCTTCGATCTTTGGCGTAAGCTTGCCAACACTGTCCACTACATGTTGGAGCTCTTCTCTGATAAACCGATTAAATGAGTCGAGATGTTGACCTACCAGTCCATACTGATCAAAGAATGCTTCGATAACTGGCCAGTACTTGTCTCGCTCTTGTGTGCCCGTTGCCATGTAAATCACATCGTTAATGTGAAGGACGGGGGAACTACTGCGAACATACACGCTTCCCAACGCATGGAACTCAGAAATCCGAGCTCACACATAGCTGCAATAGCCGCCCCGTTTGTTTTTACTCTGACACTCCTACTCCGAGCCGCATGCAATGGCGGGCTCGGCGGGATTTGAACCCGCGGCCAGTCCCCGAAGCAAAAGATGACTCTTTTGTTCATCAGGTTAAAAGCCTGCTGCGCTACCTGTCTGCGCCACGAGCCCTAATTGCCCCACCATCTATGACATCATCGTGCATTACAACAAGTCCAGTAGGTGCAATTTACGACCATGCATGAAAGGGAAGCAGTTGTGCCTGAGCAAAGGACGGGGAATTCTGTAGCCATAAAAGGCTTGCGATAAAACGAGAAATGGCATCACATCTAGGGACGGCTTGGCTGTGTGAGCCACTTTTCTATAGGCATTCTTCAGTAATAAATCTACTCTGTAATCCGTTCCTCCCAAAAAATAACCTTCAATCAGATTGTAAAACATGAACCAGTCCGACAACTTTAATAGAAAATCAAGAGCCGAGCGCACTGGATGCCCCTGTAGTGTAGTCCGGTTAGCATTCAAGACTGTCAATCCAAGCGATTGATGCTTGAAGCAGACCTCTTGAGATCCGGGTTCAAATCCCGGCGGGGGCGCCACTTTTCTCTTTTTACTGAATTAGGAAATGAAGCGATACTAAGTTTTTAGAGCGGGATAACCGTCAAATTGTTTGTTAATCATGAACATAATACAGTTAGTAGAAAGGGTTGAAACTCCTAAGCCGTGGAGTGAGGGTGAGAAGATTCCTTGGAACGACTCAGGATTTAGTGAGAGGATGCTTAAGCATCACCTTACACAGGAACACGATCTCGCCAGCAGAAGATTCGAGATAATCGATAAACACGTTGATTGGATTCACAACAAATTAGGAGGAAAACCATCCAAAATACTGGATCTAGCCTGCGGGCCTGGGTTATACTCTAAGCGGTTGACCAAGCTTGGACATAGCTGTAGAGGGATAGACTTCAGTCCTGCTTCCATCAAATACGCGAGAGAACAAGCTATCAAAGAAGAAATTGAGATTGACTATGTTCTTGAGGATATCAAGACCGCAGATTACGGAGATAATAACGATCTTGTTTTATTTATCTACGGTGAGTTCAATGTCTTCAAACCAGTGGACATAAAACGCGTGCTCAAAAAAGCATATGATTCACTGAAAGAGGGCGGTCTTTTCATCGCTGAACCCAACAGGTACGAAACTATGAAACAGGTGGGAACAAGTCCAGCTTCATGGTACTCGTCACAGGAGGGGCTGTTCAGTCCGAAACCACACTTGTGCCTGATGGAGAACTTCTGGAATCAAGAGAAACATGTTGCCACTACAAGATATTTCATCATAGACGCTGAAACCAACAATGTAACCCTCCACGCATCAAGCATGGTTGCATATACACGAGAGGACCTTGAGCAAATAATTAGAGAAGTCGGATTCAAGGACGTCGTGTTCTATGAGTCTCTGTCAGGTGGAAGGAAGTATCTTGATAAAAACCTTGAAGTTGTTGAAGCTCGAAAATAGACCTCTAAGTATAGGCTGCGCTCGCGCCAACTGAGTTCAAGACATCCATAAGTTGTCGCCCTCCGGTATTTCATGATTGGACAAAGGGTTATTCATGGGGTATTCATCTATATTTTCAGATTCTTGATTGGTAACCAAGGTTCAAGTCCCGGCGGGGGCGCCACTCTCTTTTCGCCCAATATCAAATAACGATAGACCAGCACATAGAAGGAGAAGAACAAGAATGAAGGCAATTGTTAGCCCATAAGGAATTAAGAGGTAGATGGAGTATTCCTGAAAGATTTGGATGATCACATAGACGGTTAACACTAGAACAATACAGACCAAAATACCAACAGTATTGCGAAGATTCTCAATCTGTATTTCAAGCTGACCTATATCGGTGTCTTCTCTTCGTGGTTTTTTTGGCAACCTTCATCCCACCATTACCCGACGGACCAAGTTTATTCTTTGGTCCTTATACATGTTATTTTTAGAGTCAATCAAGTCCCGGCGGGGGCGCCACTACTTCTTTCGTCACTCATTCTCAGGTTCCATAGTGTCCCAGAAACTCTCCGGTGGATGTCGCAGGTCCCAGTCGACCCTAGTGTCATGAAGTACACGGGAGCAATATGGATCACCTTGAGCGATGGTATGTTCCATTGTAAGAATCACACTGTCATGGTGTACCTTGAAGTTCTCATAATCACCATAGCAACAGACATAGTATTTCAACTCGGTATCGGGCAAATCATCTCCAATGGCAGTAAGAAAGACACAGTTATCGTTCCTAAAGGCATACTTTCCATCCCCAATCATAGCATGAACGATTTCCCAGTCCGATGGGACTTCTTTTGGTTCAGTCCGTTTGGTAAAGAGCTGTTCTAGGTCGTCAAATGTCTCTCTATCTGGGTTCCTATTTTCCATTGAATAGTGTGTGACAAATCTCTTGTATAATGAAATAGCCTCTTCTCTTCCAATAGTTTCAGTCAGGACTACTAGATTGTTGTAGTTATGATGCGACCAGGATTGGAAATAGTTCCTGTTGATAACTTTGATTTTCCCAAGCTTGCTTTCAGCTGGGAGTTGAAGTATCTGTAGAATATAGTTCAAAACAAGTCTGGCAAGCTCAAGATGCTCTTTCATATGTGGATTTTCAGATAAAATATCGTCGAAATCTGGGGGATTTGTGTTCATTCGCTCACCATTCAGTAATTCCTGGTATTTTGTAGTGAGATTGTTTACATATTGAGGAAAGTTGTCTGGAATTCGTTCCCGGACAAATCCAAGAAAATAATTCATGCGCTTGAATCGATTTTGTATTTCCTCAAGTGATTTGATTTCAACTAAACGCTCCATAGTGTCCTGTCTATACTTACCAGTTTTTACAAACTTCATTCAAAACCACACTACTAGTTGCTTAATGGTATTTGAGATGCAATGCTCTGGAAGTAATAAGAATGTCAAACAGCGCATAAAATTACTCCCACATCACGATTCAGATAAGGGAGTACTATCTATCCAATGAATAAGATGTCAACATGTTATAGATTGGAGGATATGTCAGATGACTGAGTTCCTAGATATATGCTATGACGCAATAAAGAAGCAAGAACAGGCAATTCCAAAGACTATTGATGGCGTGGATGAAGCAGCTGCAACGGTCCTTAAAGATAAGAAACAGGTTGTTCTAGTAGGATGTGGAGATTCGTATGCCGCGGCTGATTATGGGCGGTGGGCATTCTTAAGAGCTGGACTTAATGCCTGCTTAGTATCACCTGACGAGATAGATTGTCTTAGTCTTGACAAGGACAATGTAGTGATTGGAATTACTGCATCTGGTAGAAGCCTTGCAACAATTGATGCGCTTCAGAAAGCAAAGTCTCAAGATGCTACAATCGTCGTATTGACTGATAACAAAGATGGAACTTGCTCACAGGATGCAGATCATGTATGGGTTACTAAATCAGGTGTTGAAACCTATAACACAAGTCCGTCAGCTCCAACCACAGCAGCGATGGCCTATCTGCTAACTGTTTCATCGAAACTAGATGGAGAATCTGGTGATGATCTTCACCAGGACCTAAAACAACTGAAGAACATAGGAAAGGAGATGATATCTTGGGCTGAAGGAGAGGGACTTGCTATCTCTCGAATTACTAACCCCGATGTTCCCATCTATCTCATTTCTGAGGGACCAAATTTCGTTGCTGCTCAGATTGGAATGATGAAATTCAATGAGTTTTCCATTTTGAAGGGATTTGCGGCAATGAGAGAGGAATTTCGACATCATTACAACCTCTCAATCAAGGACAATGATAGTGCGGTACTAGTCACAAGAAGTCCAGCTGATTCGTCTGATGATAACTACATGATAGTGCTTACTGATACACTGAAGATGAAGGCGTATCATCTTTACAATGATGAGAAACTAGGATTGAAACTTCCGATGGCACAAGCCATTCCAAACATGATTGCGCTCCAAATGGCTGCATATTATACTACTCTTCGATATGATCCTGATAAGGAGTCATTTGTTCAATCTCATGCAGATGCTTTCAAGATCTACTAAACTTCCTTTTTGCGCTGGTGCGAAAGGTAACTAAGGGGACAACTAGAAACCTTGCTTGTGACAAATGTGCTGGAACTCATAGCTGACATCAAAACACAAGATAAACGGAAAGAGGTTGCAGAGTACATCAACACTCATCCAAAAGATTTTGGTGACGCACTAGAAACCATTTTCCTATCTGTATCGGATGATAGGATGCAGTCCAAACAGCACGTCCTTGACTTGGTAGACCTCCTTAACACAAAGCTCACGATACAGGTGATAGAACGAGCAATTACTGATTCAGAGTCACGCATAAAGGTGAGAGCGCTACAAGCCACCTATAGAAAAAGGATTGACTCTCTGAACCCGCATCTGGTAGATGTCCTTGCAGACACAAAAGAAGAGTTTGAAGTAAGAAAGTGGGCGGTTCACATACTTGGAAGCACAGATTCCGCAAGTTATGGTAAGATTCTAAGGAGAACTGCACGTGATGTTCAAGAGGATGTGAATCTCAGGAAAGAGGCTGTCTTTGCACTTACAAAAGTAGCTGATGATGAAACATTAGGAACGCTTTGTGCCCTATTAGGAGACCTCAGTGTAGAGATAAGGGAGTCTGGTGCTTGGGCTTTAAGCAACATAAGCGCTCCTGAATCGATTAATTGTCTTCTTGCAGCACTCGAGGATGAGTCTGAGAAAGTAAGAGACTGGGCAATACGTGGACTCAGAGATATGGATGACACAAAGGCATTACAAGGATTAGCTGATGCGATGGCAAGAGTGTCTTCAAACGACCAGGTTCGGATGATACGTTTAGTGGTGGAAAGAAAATCTGAGATAATTCTCAGAGCGATAACAGAGCTGCTCAGTTCAGATGATGTTGAAGTGCTCCGTGTTGCAGCCTGGGCTATTGGAGTTTCGCCATACCCGCCAGCAGTTCCTGCAATAAGAGACCTCATGGAACATGAGGATGAGCAAGTTCGTCATTATGCCAAGGTTGCGTTTGTTAGAAGTGGAGGAATCGACCCCTCAGATCTCCAACTTTGAGTATAGATTACATCATTCCTTGGTATAGACCACCATCCACTAGTAAGAGAGCACCATGTATGTAACTAGAGATTGGACTGAGAAGAAATGCACACACAGGTCCAAACTCTTCCGTTTTTCCCATTCGACCTAAGGGAATTCTTGCGTTGAGACTCTCGACTGCAGATTCTGAGGCTGACATTAGTTCCTCAACTCGTTCTGTGTGGATGTAACCCGGACAGACTGCATTCACGCGAATATAGTCAGGGGCTAATTCGGTTGCAAGTGTACGCATCATACCGATTACAGCTGGGCGAATAGTATTTGACAGCAGCAAATTGTTGATTGGTTGTTTTACTGAGATTGATGTACTGTACAGAATCGAGGAGGAGTCGGACATCTTCAGAAATGGTATTGTTTCGCGGGTCAACCATACTGCACTCATCAATGTAAGATCAATGGCCTTCTTCCAATCATCATCTGAGAGGTTTGAAAATGTGCCTGAAGGGGGTCCTCCAGCATTGACAAAAAGACCATCTAAACGCAGGATTTCTGAGCCAATGTTCTTCAGTAGACGTTTGATATCTTCCTG
>MEHG01000150.1 GCA_001940705.1 Candidatus Thorarchaeota archaeon AB_25 | reverse complement strand
ACCTACAACAGCATATGGCGTTTCAAAGGTCTTCATCGAGCTCTGGGGAGAGTACTATGTCAAGCGCTATGACATGGACTTTCGTTCTCTGCGCTATCCTGGTATCATCAGTGCAGAAGCTCTCCCTGGTGGAGGTACAACTGATTACGCAGTGGAGATCTTCTATGAAGCCCTCAAGAATAAAAAGTACACATCATTCCTTGACAAAGGGACCTACCTCCCGATGATGTATATGCCAGACTGCCTGAAGTGTACAGTAGACCTGATTGAAGCTGATGCAAGTAAACTGAAGCATAGAAGCTTCAACATCACAGCGATGAGCTTTGCACCTGAGGAGATTGCTGCAGAAATTAAGAAACACATCCCCGAGTTCGAGATGAGCTATGAGCCAGACTTTAGGCAACAGATAGCCGAGTCTTGGCCCGCATCTCTTGATGATAGCGTTGCTCGAGAAGAGTGGGGCTGGAAGCCTGATTACGACCTCGCGGCAATGACAAAGGACATGCTGGAGAAGCTCTCAAAGAAACTTGGTGTCAAGTACTAGAGAAAGAGAGGTCTCAAAGGACCCATTAATCTCTCACGGCCATCGTCACCTTTATGTCAAGGAGAGCTAGCTGTGAAACCACTGAAACGGTGGACTCCATGGATAGACAGCCGCTCTACTTTACCATCCTCATCTTATCCATCCTGATTGGATCTTCGTTCTATTTGTCTTGGTCAGTAGATCGAGGGATGGGAGAGGTCTCTGTAGAAAGACTGTCAATTGAGAGTGCTCCGGGTCGAACAGTTGAACTCTTAGTTTACTCACCCAGAACAGCAAATCATTACGAACCCATGCCAGTGATGCTAACTCTTCATGGACTTACTGGTTCCAAGGAGGGTATGTACGCTTTCAATGTGGAACTCGCACGACGAAATTTCACCGTGGTGTCCATTGATCTTCCGGGACATGGGGACTCATCTGTTCAGTTCAATATAACAGACTTCTATGCAATGGCTCAGGATGCATATGCTGCAGTACGTCACATACAGACAACATACACAAACGTCGACAACGAGAGCTATGGCGTTCTAACTCACTCACTTGGATTTCTGGTGGCAATTGAACTGAAGGACTTTCCAGTGGCACCAATGGCATATGCTGCAGTGGGAAATGTTGGTAAAATAGCTCAGGATGAATTTGTGGAGTTCCCAGAGAATCTCTTGTTCGCAATCGGCTCGTTTGACGAGATTGTAACTAAACAAGATGCTTTGCAAGCAATTCGTAATGCCACAGGTATTGCTTCAGCGGTTGATGGTGTCACCTATGGTTCTCTAGATAGTCGGACGGCGCACAGACTTGTTTTTGGTCCTTCAAATCATGTCTTTGAGGTCGTAGATAGCACTTTGGTGAGTGAAACCATCTCATGGTTGGTTCAGGGAGTGCAAGGTGAAGACCAAATACTACACACACGGGATCCTGCAGACCAAGTCTATCACAGCAAAAACATCGCGACAATCGCTAGTTCATTCTTACTACTCATCTCAGTCATACCGGTCATGTGGTTAGTGTACAGTTTCCTGCCTGAGAAATTGAAACCCCGTCGAATTCCCCTTGACACTCAGTCCTACAGTATAAGACGGACATTCGAGATTAGCTCAGTCCTAGGAGCGTCAGCTGTCATCATTTTTGTTGCTGCATCCCTCTTGGGTCTTAGCCTTGAGGATATTGGTATCTTATGGTTGAACTCAATGTCTGCTACTGGTTTCATACTCTTTCTTGTATTAACAGCGATTGGTTTAGTCACAGTGATGTTTCTGTTTATGGGAATAGAAAACGCCAAGAAATCCTTGGCATCTGTTGGCATTGATAGAACAAAGATGAAGGATCATGCATCAGACATCCTGAAAAACTGCATCGTTGCTGGAGTTGGTATCACTTGGTTGATGGTCTGGTTGGGACTTGCTGGTATGCCTGAAGCTATGCAACCAGAGATATTACTAGTCTTGATCAAATGGCCAGTAGGTGTCCGTTGGGCTAATACAATCATTCTCACAATCTTAGCAATCCCATTATTTCTCATAGAAGCAACTTGGATTCGTGGTCTAATATTGAATAATAGAGAATGGACTGGAAGTTTTCACAACACCAAACACATGTTATTTTCACTCATCTCAAAGTTTGTCATAGCCGGGCTCTTGACTGTCATCGTTATCTTCTGGACAACTACAGGGGGCGTTTATACAGGCAGGACTATTCTTCTTGGAGTGATTTGGGTACGCATCCTACTAATACAGGTGCTAGCTACTGTAATGATAGTATGGACTGCAATCAAGTTTGAAAACACTTGGGCAGCTGTGATTACTAGTGCGTTCATTCTGGCATTGGTTGTTGTAACAACTCTACCACTCATATAGTGGATTCTGGTTGGAAGTGCCAACTGAACCGATATAGGGTTGTACCATTCAGAAGGAGTCAATTATTCAATCTTCAAAGACTCGAAAATCCAACCCCTTTTCATCCAACATCTTGAGCATCTTCTTGACTGCCTTATCGTCTGGGACCTCAAGGATCATTTCGAGTTCAGCCCTATTCGGAGGGATGTCAGGGTCGAATCGGTCCTGATTGATCTCAATCACACTCACACCGGATTCAGCAACCACACTGAGAACCTTGTTCATACTTCCTACTCGGTCAAGAATCGAACCCCTGACCCTTACCGAACGTCCTAGTCGGAATAGCTCCTTCTCTACAACTCTGGACAAGAATGACATATCGATGTTGCCTCCTGAAAGCACTGCAACTGCATTCTTGTCCTTGATGTTTATCTTTCCATGTTGATATGCCGCGAGACCAACACAGCCAGCGGGTTCCACGACAATTTTAGCTCGTTCTAGGAGCATGAAAAGGGTACGAGTGACCTCTAACTCCTCTACGGTCACAACTCCGGATAGCAGATCTTTTGCAATTCTGAAAGTGAGTTTGCCTGGTCTTTTCACTGCGATACCATCGCACACAGTGTCTAAGCCCTCCACATTCATGACCTTGCCAGTTTCAATTGAAGCCTGCATTGATGCAGCACTGGCAGCCTCAACACCATAAACCTCGACCTCTGGCCGTTGCTCCTTTACAGCTATACTGATACCTGAAACGAGACCTCCTCCACCGACAGGGACTGAAATGACATCGACATCCGGACATTCATCAAGTATCTCCAGTCCAATGGTCCCTTGTCCAGCAATAACATTCTCATCATTGAAAGGATGGAGAAAGGTGGCACCTGTCTTTTCTGCAGTTTCACGAGCGTGTGCAAGAGCATCATCAAACGCAGTTCCATGAAGGATAACATTTGCACCATATCCTTGAGTAGCCTGAATTTTGGCAACAGGAGAGAATACAGGCATGACAATGGTTGATTTGATCCCCAATCTTGTGGCCGCATAGGCAACACCTTGCGCATGATTACCTGCTGATGCTGCAATGACCCCGACTTTTTGCTCTTTGCTAGTAAGTTGAGACATTGCATAGGCCGCGCCACGCACCTTGAATGAACCAGTCTTCTGAAGATTTTCGAGTTTGAGAAATACTGTGCCACCAGTAATCCTACTGAATGTTGAAGAATGATCAAGTCGAGTGACATGTTTGATATCCCTGAGAACTTCTCGCGCATCCAATATCTTAGTGTAGATTTCACTATACTTACCCATTGTCAGTCACAGGATTAGACTGGAGCTCTCCTCTAGATTAATGATTCCACTTACTTGTCACCGAAGTATTCTTGCATCATCTTGATTACTTCGTTTCGTGGTAGAATCTCGCTTGCCACAATAGCTAGGGTTTCTTCATTCATCACCCCATCTGATACCAACTGACGACCTGCTTGTTTTACAGCTTCTAAGATATAATCAAGTGGAGCGCCTTGCTTCATGCCAGGTTCAATAATCCAAGCGTACGGTCGTAAGAGCGACCCCATAAACTCTCTATTCATATTTTTACTAAGTGCTTTCACGTGGGCTATCAGAGGATCGAAATTGTCCATCTCCGTAAATCCACACACTGAAAGGAGAGCGATTTTTCCTTGTTTAACATTCTCACGGAGAGCGTGTCGACAATGATCATCTCGAAGCTCAAAAGCTCCGTGCAAGAGAGGAATTGACCGGTCTAAGAGAGTCTTGAGAGATCCAGTCATACCATCAACGTATACAGGTGTGGCAAGTACAATGATGTCAGCCTGAGCAATCTTTTCCAGTACTGGTGCCATTTCATCATCCTGAATACACTTTCCAGGGGTTGAAGTCCAACAATTAAAACACCCGCGACAATCGCCGAGTTCTAGACCTTTGGAAAACATTATTTCCACATCTGCCTTGGCATCCTTCATTCCTTCGATGAAGTGTGTAAGGATATTACCTGTTTGTCCACGGTCCTTTCTCGGACTGCCATTAATAACCAATACTTTCATACTTGTGACCTCTCAGCTCATCGTAAGTTTGTACTCATAATCTTTCCAGTACAATTTGATTCTCAATTCTGAAACCCAACCTCCTCTAACTCGAAAAGTTGTACTACTTAGGGGAAGTCCGTTTTAGAAGACTCTGTGCTTGATATCAATTCCTCTGACTCGAAGTTCCTCGATGAACAAATCAGGAGGAATGCATCGCTCTGGTGTAAGGACACCTCTTTCTGTGATTCGACCATCAGCCATCATCATGGCAGTCACGGAAGCTGGGAATGATGTAGTACGCATCATTGATGTTAAACCAGTAGCATCATCAAAGTAGTCAATCAATTCATACTCGATGTTCCTTGCTTCTGTACCTTTCCAGCCCTCAATCATAACTCGTAGAAGCGTTACATCCTTTCCAGATGGCGGCAGGTTTTTCTCCAAGAGTGATTCGAGCACTCTTCGTGGTGCAATCTTCTTACCGTCCACTCCAATCTCATCACTATCCATAAGACCTAGTTTCATCAGACACCACATCTTGTGTCCATGTCCTGGATAGCGTATGGTCTTGTAGTCCATCTCGTTGACTTTGCCTTCGTAAGTATGCGGTAGAGTCGATGTTCCTCCACTCGTATTGAAAGCCTCCAGTTTTCCGAAGGGCTCTGGAAAAGTGATCTCTTCAAATCCTACTAGCGGATCTTCAATCGTAATCTTCCCTTCCCTTAGTGCAACACAGGGTTCGATATACTCGTTGATCAAGCCCTCAACTGAGAAGATGAGTGAATAATTAAGAGGCGGTCTTGGTTCTTGCTGAAGGCCACCTACACGTAACTTCACACTCTCAACTCTGTCAAGATACTCAATACCCTCTCTAGCGAGAACATTGGCCATTCCAGGCGCAAGTCCACTGTCTGGGACTACGATGACTCCTGCGTCTTTCGCTTGGTCATTCAGCTCAAGTTGTTTCTGAACAACTGCCCAACCCCCACCCAAATCGCACATGTGAGTACCAGTTTCAATAGCAACCTCGGTGTGGAGGACATTGACAGTGTAACTCACAGCACTTATGACCGAGTCAACCTTGGAAAAAACCTTCACTAGTTGGTCACGGTTCTTTGCATCAACAGTTTCAGCTATAGCTTTGTCGCCAACTTCCTTGGCAAGAGCTTTCGCACACTTTGCATCTATGTCTGCAAGAATAATCTGTTCAACACTATCTTGTTTAACTAGGTCATAGGCTGCGCCTTTACCCATTTGCCCAGACCCTAGAACTAGGACTTTCATTTCAAGCTCTCCTCAAAGTATAGTCAATTTAAGGTGTGGAACGGCAGGTAAAAACAGTTCCGTAGAACGCTATTGCTGACTAGATATAGTCACCGAATAGTCCTTTGCAAAATGCTTTCTCATTCCTCAGGCATGTTCAGAAGAGATTTGATCATCTTAGGCATAGGTTCGCTTTCTCGTTCTTCAGGCATTTACGCTTATTGCACGGGTTGGAGGCTGGCTTATTTTATTTGCTCGTAGAGTAATCCTTCGCAAAGTGAGGATGAAACACTTTGACTTTGAGTAAGATTGAACAACTGTGAATGGATTATCGTGAAGTCTTGGGATGGTTGTTCGCCAGGTACGCACCCTGTCCAGTATGTCATGATGTGGAAGTAGACATACTTACCAGGAATTGTATTCTGTCCCTCGGGATAATCAATACTCCAAGGTGCAACATCTGGATACTGATTGCTCTCTAAAC
>MEHG01000149.1 GCA_001940705.1 Candidatus Thorarchaeota archaeon AB_25 | reverse complement strand
GATCATAGATCGTGGGTCTCATTCCTGTGACGTAGTCGAGATCATCAAAGGTAATCACAAATGATGCAGGTTTTTCATCGATGAATAGAGAGTCAATCTGGCCCTTCACAACTCTACCAATGCTTTTGTTCTTGTGAATGAGATACAATGTGTTCCCTGCAATGAGTTGAGCTGATATATGTGCAAACGTCTTGATCGCCTGCTCTGGTTTGTCTCCAAACGAACTGACTATACTGTTTAAGTCAATGATGTCTTCTTTGACCGTTGTGGTTTGTTCGCCTTCTAATGATGAACCCTCCTCGGCTTGCACCAAGGAAGGATACTCAACTCCTCGTGCCTTGAGGTTCATATCTAGATACACAAGTATTGCGTGCTGAGGTTTTCCATGTATTGATATGACTGAGATGAGTCCAGTTTTTGCTTTCTCTATATCGTCCTCTGTAATCTCTAGAGGTACGTTTTCCTTGCAGATGTTACAGAAAGCGTATACTTCAGGAGGCGCATCTTCAGCCACAGTACCACAACTCGAATACTTACTAATTCATTATTCAAAGTTGGAGTTATCAACGATTCTCGTATTTCTATCTGCGAACAACCACCATCAAAAATCGGTTTCCGACCTAATCAACCTCTAATTTTCAGTTTGAAGACCTTCTCAAACTTGTCTAATTTTGGTGCAATCACCATACGACAGTATCCCTGATTCGGGTTGTTTCGGAAGTAGTTCTGATGGTAGCCTTCAGCCTGGTAGAATTTCTCGAATGGAACTATCTCTGTCACAATTGGATTCTTCCAGGTTCCACTCTTATCGAGTTCAGCCTTCACTCTCTCAGCGGTTTCCCTCTGCTCCTCAGAGTGATAGAAGATTGCCGAACGGTATTGGGTTCCAACATCGTTGCCCTGACGATTCAATGTGGTTGGATCATGCGTGCTGAAGAAGACCTCAAGAATGTCCTCGAAGGAAATCTGTCCGGGGTCGAATTGAATCTGACAGACTTCAGCATGTCCTGTTCTGCCTGTGGTTACTTGCTCATAGGAGGGATTCTCAACATGTCCACCTGAGTATCCTGATACTACAGTTTCAACACCTTTCAATTGTTGAAAAACAGCCTCTGTGCACCAGAAACAACCAGAGCCGAAAGTTACAATTTCCATAGATTTTATCTTACGTGTACATTAATGAAGTAGTGGAAAGAGGAACTGCCAAACTGGATCAGAGCAAAGAGGTAACGTTTTCACGTCGTTTGTGTTCTTAGGTGATTATGACTCTCGATTTTGATTTAATGCGACATCTGGTCGAAGACCTGAGAGTAGGAATTTGTGTACTAGATAGAGATGACAAGATTGTGGTTTTCAATCGGAAAGTTGCTGAGCAACTCCAACAAGAAAAGGACAGAATCGATTCCTCCATCTTGCGTTGTCATCCTGAACGAGCTGAGTCAGGAGTTCTCAAGATGATTGGTGAGTTGAAGAGCGGAGAGTTGGAGAAATATGAAGGTTGGGTTCATTTCATTGGCAGACATTTCTACGAGTACATCTACGCTATTCGCGATGACAACGGGAACCATTTAGCAACAGTGATGGAATTGCATGATGCAGCTGAGAGAGCAGAGTATCTTAGGATGACAGAAGGCTGGGAGCCACCACCAGAACATGGACGGGAAGAGAGTTCACCTAGAAGTCCATTCCCTTAGATTAATCGAATGCGTCACCTTCTATTCTACTGACTCTGAGGTTTAGTAGGACTCGTAGCATGTAAACAAAGAATCCAACGAGTCCAAGAACAAGGCAGAGACTATACACAAACCCTCCAGCAAGAGCACCAACAAATGGATTTCCAAGGAGTGGGAAGAAGGGGTTCATCTCTACGTAGAGAAATGAGTCTAGCAGGACATGGGAGTATGTACCAATAAGACTGGCAGGGAGGATATGTCGAAAAGATGATTCTTGCTTAAGACCAAAGAAGGACACGAACTCATTGAGATACTTTCTGAACGGGTAGATACCGATTGATAGAACAACAGCAAAAATTGTTGCTCCTAGATAGGTATGAAAAAACGCGTGCAATGGCATGGGTAAATCGAATAATATCACAGCAAGAGGTTCAAGGTCCAGTATGACACTGGCGATCATTACTGTCGTGAAGTCGATGAAGGGAAAGAGAAGGACTCCAATCAGAAGTGCAGGTCCAAAATGATAGGGTGTGAATGGCATTTCTCATTCCCAGACAAATACAACAGATTGAATCATATAAGTGACTTGAACAATGAAAGGTCGTACCAGATGTGAGGGAAATGAAGAAGCAGTATGTTGGAATGGGTGCCACTGTAGAAAAGGATGGCAAGTTTTTGATTCTCAAAAGGTCAGTCGCTTCAATTTTTGACTCTATGTTTTGATTCCGAATTAGCAACCAAAGATATTGAAACCCTCCATTTCGACCCGTTGAGAACAGAATTAAAAGGAGAATTCCCGAACTGGAGGGTCTCAAATTATATGTTACATTATCACGTAATATACTTTGTTATTCAGATTATGTAATCAAAACTTTTATTACATGTAATAGGTAATACTATTTGAGGTATTCGCGTGACTTCGGAAGAACAGGAGCGTCAAAAACTCGAAAACGGCTCAAGGAGGCTCTTGTTTTTCCACATCGATTTCAGAAACCTCGAGTTAATTAAATGAGGAGATAGAATGAATAGTAAGAGATCTACAAGACTCGGGATTGCGGCTGCTGTCTGGATTGTCCTTTCAGTTGCTGTTTTTGGAACATTGATTGGGATTGCTTGGATGAGTATGAGTGCAACAGCTGATGTTTCTATTGACGCTGCCGTAGTCGATGCTGTAGAAGAGGCTGGTACTACGCAGGATGTTGAATTTGTTAGTAGAGATAGGACCGTCTACTATACTCCAGCACGATGCACTGGTCCCGCACAGAATCCCCTTCCACCAGGATTCATGTTGGACTCCTATATTGGTCTCGCACAGAATCCCCTTCCACCAGGATTCCTGCTGGATTAAGCAATCAGGGGGTGTACAACCCATCCCCCCCCCCTTTTTTTTTTTCTCATTAATTATGGTTTCTTCTTTATTCAGGACTGGAGTGCAGTTTCTACTGAACAACAAACACTTTCATTTTGAGTCTTCTTGGAACGCCTCATATGCATGCTTTTTGGCGGAGTCGCGTAGTCGGTGAATATCTTCGGCTTGAGTCTTAATCTCATCAAATAGCTTGATCCGTGAGGATATGGCCTGTTCTACAAATGCAGATACAGCCTCAGATCGGCTTTTAAAAATCTCAAGTTCTACTAGTGCATCCAGGATCTCAACGATATCGCCACTCATCCTGGTCATCACAGACACTTCACGTTTTTTTGAAACAATCGCATCATCAGATAAGCGGCCAAGAAGCTGTTCTCTCAAGCTTAGTTGAACACCCTCAGCCTTTGATGATTTTCGTTCTTCCGACATCTCTATCACATCTTTCCGTTTGTGTAATTATATGACATTGACCCTTATATTTCTTTTTCACGTAATAGTATTACGTCATTCATGATATAAATCCCTCGGTACAGGAAAAGCTGCTGAGAGAGTCTTTGTCCTTCATCAAACTCTGAAATCATGTTTATAGTCCGGCTCACAAATGCAAAAAGTCTTAACTAAAATTCTCGGGCCTACGACATTTCAAAAGGGCTTCAAAAAAAGGGTGCCACATATGCGTATATTGAAAATGCAGTCAAAGTTTCTCGAGGTTTTCCTTGAGAGTCTGGACAAGTTTGGCCAGTTATATGGACCCAAACAGAAGAATGGTGTTTTGTCCTACGACCGTCTTGAAAACATATCGGAATTGGTCATTACTGACGAACATCCTATGATCCCCATCAAGAAGCTATTCCATCCAATGCAGTTTACTATGATGCATTTCAATGAGAAGGGTTTTGAGCCAGACTATTCTGTAATCGAGAAGAGAGTGGTGTTAGGAGTGCACCCCTGTGAGATACACAGCCTTCTCAGACTAGATGATGTGTTCCTACGAGAGCCTGTTGACCCATACTATGCAGGTCTAAGAGAGAACACAGCTATCATAGGATTCTCGTGTCTACCGTTAGAGAACCACCTCTGTATCTCTACCGATACGGATATTGTAAGCGAGGGGTTTGATCTTTTCTTTGTCAATTTGAAAGGGTTCTATCTTGTGTGGGTAGGCTCAAGTCTAGGATATGACATGATACACGAAAGAGAAGAATTCTTCGATGAGAATGTGACACATGAAGATATTCAGATGTATGTAGACTGGCGTAAGAAACGGAACAAGATGTTCAAGAAGAGCTTCGATTTCGACAGCATGCCAGACATAATGGATCTCAGCCACGACAGTGAAGTCTGGGACCACTTTGGGGACAAGTGTCTCTCATGTGGTCAGTGTTCTATGGTATGTCCTACATGTAATTGCTACAATGTGACCGATGTCTTTGATGTTACAAATGAAACTGTCGGGCGTCGAAACAGAGTATGGGACAGTTGCATGTTTGTAGACTATAGCCTTGTTGCAGGAGGTCACAATTTCCGTGCTTCACGTGCAGATCGTCTGAGATTGTGGTACGGTCATAAGTTGAAGACCTTTGGTGTAGATTATGGGCGCCCAGGATGTATTGGTTGTGGACGATGTGTAGACTCCTGCCCAGTAGACATCAATGTCCTCACCATTTCTGAGGCTCTTACGACAGAGGAGGTGCCCAAGCAATGAGTGTGACTGAAGCAATTGCGAATCCATTCAAGCCAAAGGCCGCCAGAATTGTAAGACATTATGACCTGATTGAAGACCACAGATTCTTCCAAATCAGACACATTGACATGAAGAAAGCCATGTCATTCACATATAATCCAGGACAGTTCATTATGCTGTCCATACCTGGCGTAGGAGAAGCACCCTTCTCGATTTCATCTACACCTAGCCGACCGGGTATCCTTGAATTAGGAGTAAGAAAAGTTGGCAAGCTAACAGAGTCCCTCTTCCAAAAAACAGACAATGATGTGGTATACATTCGCGGACCTTACGGAAATGGGTTCAAATTAGATCAAATGGTCAATAAAGACCTCATCATTGTTGCTGGTGGATTAGGAGTAATACCACTGCGGTCCATTCTGTACTATGCCTTAGACAATCGTGATATGTTCAACCGTATTTTCTTCCTTTATGGAGCACGAAGTCCTCAGGAGTTCCTATTCAAGAGAGAATTCTTCCAAATAAAGGAACGAAAAGATATCAACTGCCTCTACACTGTTGACAAGCCAGATAAGGACTGGACTGAGAGTGTTGGTGTAGTTACTAAACTCTTCAAGGAACTTCCAAAGATTGATCCAAGAGCAACCACCGCTGTTGTTGTTGGACCTCCAGTCATGTACAAGTTTGTTATTGCTGAGTTTCTGAAACTCAAGATTCCGAAGAACCAAATTCAGCTCTCTCTCGAAAGGCGGATGAAATGTGGTATAGGAAAGTGTGGACATTGTGCCATTGAACATCTCTATACCTGTATGGACGGTCCAGTATTCACATACTGGGACACGTTACACTTCAAGGAGCTGATCTAAGATGACTGAAATAGACAAACCAAAAATTGGCATCTACGGCTTTACTGGTTGTGCGGGAGACCAACTTCTCATCATCCATACTGAGGATGAAATTCTCAATCTGTTTGGTGCTGTCAATATCCAATCTTTTGTGATGGCTTCTAGTAATCCAATTGAGGAGGACCTAGATGTCGCCTTTATTGAGGGAAGTGTCAGTACAGAAGAAGAGAAGGAGCACCTTCAGGAGCTCAGAAAGCGAGCCAAGATCTTGGTTGCGATAGGTAACTGTGCTGTCAATGGAGGCCCACAAGCCATGTACACAGGAGATGGTG
This sequence comes from Candidatus Thorarchaeota archaeon AB_25, assembly GCA_001940705.1. GTDB lineage: Archaea > Asgardarchaeota > Thorarchaeia > Thorarchaeales > Thorarchaeaceae > SMTZ1-45. The sequence goes on along the minus strand of MEHG01000149.1, from coordinate 302 downwards.
GATACGAGAAACGATTGAAGAATGTGTATGGCGAGGGGGTCAAGTTTGTGACGAAACCATTAGAGGCTAAACCCATTGATGCATTTGTGGAAGTAGATTACTATTTACCCGGATGCCCGATAAGCCAGCCCCAGACCTTCGCCCTGATTTCGAGATTGATTCATAGAGCAATTCCTGAGCCATATCCTCATCCAGTGTGTCATGAGTGTAAGCTCAATGAGAACCGCTGTCTGCTTCTTGATGAGAAGTTCTGCATAGGACCCCTCACATTAGGAGGATGCGGATCAGCTTGTCCAAATCAT
>MEHG01000148.1 GCA_001940705.1 Candidatus Thorarchaeota archaeon AB_25 | reverse complement strand
GAATACCTGAGGGTAACATGACAATCAGATCCTGGAATGGCTCAATGGTCAATGAACCGCTCGATTCACAAGTCGAGCCTAAGGTGAATGAACCACAAGTAGAGAAGATTGATCTCGGAGATAGTACCCTAATTTTGATTGAAGGACCGAATGACTCCTTGAACCCCTCTGTCAAAGTTACAGGATCATCTATTGTTGTACAGATTGATCCCGAAAGCAAGGAAATCAAGATTGACGTAGGATTCCAGATTGATCTAGAGAAGTCGAATGTTTCCCATCGCAATGGTGTGATAGAGATTTCCGTCGTTAAGATCGAGAGTGAGGGTAGTAGCGGTAATGATGGATTTTTGAAGATTGAATAGAATGAGAGTGAAATGAATGAGTGAAGATATTGTTCGACTAAAAGTAGCAGCGGCCATGCCAAAAGATCAGGGCCGCGGTATTGTACGATTAAACTCGGATGTTAGAAACCACCTGGGAATACGTTCAGGTGATTACGTTCTGTTGAAAGGTGCGAAAGAGACCGTGGCTGTAGCTTGGCCTAGTCTCAAAGAGGATGAGGTTCTCGATATGGTCAGAATGGATGGTCTAATCCGAAATAATGCTGGAGCACGGCTTGGTGAGATGGTTGAGGTAAGCAAAACCAATGTTCCTGAAGCAACAAGAATAGTCCTGGCTCCAAGTCAACCTTTACGTTTTCAACAAGGCTTTGAGAACTATGTGAAACAACAGATTATCAACAAACCCCTCACAAGGGGCGATGTCATCCTTATCTCATCGATTGGACAAGGATTGCAATTTACAGCGACCAACGTGTCACCAAGCAAACATGTGCGTGTGACACCCGCAACTTCAGTTGAAGTATTGACCAAACCCACAAAACCAGAAGACGTCACAATCCCTGATGTAACATATGAAGACATTGGGGGTCTTGGAAAAGAGCTCGTGAAGATCCGAGAAATGATAGAGCTTCCAATGAAGTCTCCTGAACTGTTCAAGAGGCTCGGAATTACTCCACCAAAGGGTGTTTTACTCATGGGCCCTCCAGGAACAGGAAAGACCTTGATTGCAAAGGCCGTGGCGAATGAGTCAGGCGCCAATTTCAAGACGATAAATGGACCCGAAATAATGTCGAAGTTCTATGGTGAATCAGAACAGAAGTTACGTGAAACATTCGAGGACGCAGAGAAAAACGCTCCTTCAATCATTTTCATTGATGAACTTGACAGTATTGCACCGAAACGAGCTGAAGTGACAGGCGAGGTGGAAAGACGAGTAGTAGCTCAACTTTTAGCATTGATGGATGGTCTTGCCGGTAGAGGTCAAGTGATTGTTATTGGTGCGTCAAATCGTCCGGATGACATTGATGAAGCTCTTCGAAGACCCGGAAGATTCGATAGAGAAATTGTAATTGGAGTTCCGGATAAACAAGGTCGGTTAGAGGTTCTACAGATTCACACTAGGTCTATGCCTCTCGAGGAAGAGCTTGATTTAGAACGACTTTCAGCTGTCACCCACGGGTTCGTTGGAGCTGATTTGGCTGCACTTGCTCGCGAAGCAGCAATGCAGACACTGAGGAGAGCATTGCCGCATATTGATCCTGAAACAGGAGATATTCCGGCTGATATCCTCACAAATCTCTATGTAACTCAAGCGGATTTTGATATGGCTCTTGCTGAAGTATCACCCTCTGCACTGAGAGAAGTAATGGTCGAGAAACCAAATGTCAAGTGGGAAGATGTTGGTGGACTAGCAAAAGTCAAAATGCAGCTCAGGGAAGCAGTTGAAGCACCGTTAAATCATCCAGAGGTCTTTGAGGAAATGGGGATACGCTCGCCAAAAGGAGTTCTGCTTTTTGGTCCACCTGGAACAGGAAAGACTCTCCTAGCAAAGGCTGTAGCTACGGAAAGTGAAGCGAACTTCATCTCAGTGCGAGGTCCTGAAATCTTCAACAAGTATGTCGGGGAATCCGAGAAAGCTGTCCGTGAGATTTTCAAGAAAGCTCGCCAGACAGCACCTTGTGTCCTATTCTTCGATGAAATTGATGCAATACTCAGTTCCCGTGGAATGAGAGATGATACAGGTGTTAGTCAAAGAATCGTCAACCAATTCCTTGCTGAGCTGGATGGCATGCAAACTCTACAAAATGTCTTGGTGATTGGAGCTACAAACAGAGCTGACATTCTGGATCCAGCTGTACTCCGGCCAGGAAGATTTGATGGTGTTGTATTTGTACCACCTCCAGATGTCGATGCTCGGCTTGAGATATTCAAAGTTCACTCACGGGAGATGCCTTTGGCTGATGATGTCAGTCTTGAAAAACTCTCAGATGAAACAGAGGGTTTCTCTGGTGCTGATATTGAGGGCTTAATCAGGGAAGCTGCAATGGCGGCAGTCCGAGATGATTGGAAAGCAAAACCTGTGGAGATGAAGCACTTCGAGGAAGCGTTGGGTGAAGTTCGTCCTAGCATATCACCTGATGATGTCAAACGTTTCTTAGCTTTAGCTGAGCAGGTGAAGAAGAGACAACCACAAAAGACGTCTGATATCTTACCTGGATACTTGTAATCAACGACAGCAAACTGGATGTGGAAATCCACATGCAGTCCCTGCTGTACCTTTTTCTTTCAATTCATTACAATCAAGATATCCTTTTGAGCGGTATCTGACTGGTGAACTCCAGACCCACAATTATTGAGGCATTATCATGAGTGACTTCTATCCAATATCTCCCCTCGTAGGCATCACAAATACTAGCTATGGCGCGCAAGCTGGTGTCATGAATGATAAGTGGGCAGTACGCGTAGTAAGAGGCAAGAAGATTATTGCTGAGAAGACAATTCTAGATTTAAGCCTTGAAAGCATTGTGGGAGTTGCCTACGGCCATATAAGGGTCGAAGGGCTGAGCAGGCATGCCGTTGCTCAGATGGCTGGAAGACTGATGCAGTTTGCTAGGACATATCAAACTGCAGGGGTATGTCCGAATTATGAGAATCCTGACCTAGCATATGATGATGGAACTACACTTGGTGAGATTGCTGCATCTGCTAGAGGAGAAGTTGCAGTTGAGGACACAACACCTTCAAAAGAATTGCCTGACATGAGAATCGGAGAACTGCCTCCACTCCCACGTACCACCGGAGAAGATGCATGGGTGACCAATATAGAATCTCATGCCACAATGATTTGTGAAACTGCAGCATACACAGTTGAGTTGCCAAAGGGTCATCTTGATAATCTGTTCAATCGAGTAGCTGATGCTCTCATTCACCAATGGGCTATGTCAAATCCTGAAGAACCTCCCACTGCACTAATGAAATTCGCTGCATTGATTCAAGCATGCTCTGATGAGAGTCAACTCCCCAAAACTGGGTCCGGTACAGCCACAATAGAAACTGGAGCATGTAAATTACTCAGAATTTGCAGAGAACTAGATCCCGAGGCATCTCGAATTCCTAGTGGATATCCCTGTGCGTTCCATGAGCTTGTAGCAAAGAAACTGAGTGAATTGTCAGGTGTTAAAATTAGTATTAACACATCATCCACTGGTTGCATTGTAGGAATATCCCTCGAATGATGTGTTAGTTACCCAATAATCTTAAATCGCTACAAACGCCTCATCTACAATTAGACGAGACTGCGTGGTAAGGTCTCGATTAGGAGCTTAGAAAATTGAGCTACTTGACATGGCGAGAGTATACGCGTTCAGGACCTGTGTGTTTTGGCGCGCTCTTAGTTATTGGCGGTGCTATTCTTTCTCTGCTGGCATATAACGATCCAGCATTTGATTTCATTCCTGGATACACCGTCATGATTGGTGCGATTGTGGCAGTCTTAGGATTGCTGTTCATCATTATGGGCTTTGTCTTCACAAGGAGGAAGCGCGATTCGGTACTCAGACCGGTCGACACAAAACTTGATGATACGCCTCCACCTCCGCCACCGCCGGACTGATCACTAGAATCAATATTTACTTCCGAGCCTTGGGGCCCAAAAGGTCCTTTGGCTCTAATTCTCTTTCTAAATCTCCTGTTTGGTTTCATCCCGCAAATCCATATATGTAACCAAGTGGGCTTTTCTCCAGAACCGACTACTGGATGGTGTAATGGTCCAGATGAAGCATATGCTTGAATACAAAAACAGTCAATTTCACGAGTGTGCTGGGACACCTACTACTCCCATAACTCTGACAGTTGACGAATCCGTGAAGAAGCTCATTCTTGTTGTTCCTAGCGGGGCTAGTATGATTGAGCGAAGGGCTGCTGAACGAAATGCTCGTGGTATCGAGAAGGTTGGTTTTCAAACCAATTCCAAAGGCCGTATAGGCAGAGGCTTCGAGCTGGTGATTGAAGGTCACGGTGGAGGACTACCTGATCGTCTTAGACATTCTCCACGAGAGGTCTACTAGGATTACGTCAAGACTGCAGATCATTTGGGAAACGCGCTATGCTCCGAAAAGCGGAAAAGCATAGATTCTCAGATGTCTACAGCACATGCAGGAGAGAGATTCAAGATGTCCGAAGAGCGAGCTAAGAGATGGATTGAGGAGTCACAGAAGGACGCTATAAGACAGTCCGCTGGAAGTCAACATCTAATGAGAGCTGCAGAAGCAGAGAGGTCTGGAAATGTGGCCGCTGCTGAACAGGAATATGCACTAGCAGCAGACGCATTCATGAAATCTGCAAGTGAATACCGCGGTGCAAAAAGCTACAAGAAGGCTGCAATCAACATGAGTGCAGCTGGTGATGTATTCTCTGAATTAGGTGATGCTACTAAGGCAGTAGTGGCCTATCAGGGTGCTGCTGAGGATCTACTCAGCGCTTCTACTGAACATCTCATGTGGGGTGAAGATGCAGAAACAAGCAAAGGAACGGCTCTTGCGATGACAGCATGCATGATGTATGTCATGATTGGAAAAGAGGCTGATGGTTTCTACAAGGCACGTGGTTTTGTAGCAGAACACGCCTCAAAAATACGTCTTCCCGCAATTGTGAGATTGAGTCAAATCCCTCAAATGCTTGAGAGTGCGGTTCAATCGGTTAACATTGAGTCTTTTGCTACTGCAGAGAACGCAGCAGTGACTGAGTTAAAAGCAGCATTGGCTAGTTCTAACAGCCAAGAGTTCTCCAAATATGTGGACAAGGGTCTCGATATGATTCGGGAACTCCTACGTGGGAAACTCAAGGTTCCAAAGTTGTCATCACAGCTTGTTCTTCCTAATGATGTTACATTCACCGAGGAATTTCCTGTCCGTGTAGTAATCAAGAACTCTGGTGATGGCGAGACTCTCAATCTCTCTGTTGAATGGCATCTCGATGAAGGATTGACACTGGTTTCAGGTGAGCGCGCCAAAACTGTGAATACCCTACCTCCAAGCGAAACGCTGGATACTTCTGTGGTTTTGAAGTCAGCACAACCCCTTGTTGGTGAAAAAGAGTTCTCGGTTCTCGTTCGTGGTTCCTACTGGGATAAGCTGAATACTGAGTACAGTTTCCAAGCTGGACCCGGGACACTAGTCCTTAGAGACTACAAGGTCAGTCAGCAACTCACCCGCGATGCCGACCTCACTGATGGTCGTGTGGGCTTACTTAAAGAGGCAATTGAAGCATCTGAATTGGAAGTTGAGCCTCTGGTACGAATCGTTGACAGCATGATTGCGACAATGAGGCAGAGCCGTACAGACATTGAAGAAGGCGATTTGGATCTTGCGAAGGCAAGAATTCGTGTTGTTAATGATATGACTGATACAATCGACGCACTAGTCGGTGACGATGCGTTGATGAGGAGCCTCTCTGAAAAGCGAGAAGCTGCAATGAAGGAGTTTGCACTCAAGAAACTCACACCCGCATTCGATGAAGTTATTGGCTTCCTAGCAGGACAAGAGAAGAAACTCGAGTCAGAGGTTCAAGATGCTCTTGCTGATTGGGATACTCAGGCTGCAAAGAAGAAGAACCTGAAAGCAACCTTGACACGCATCAAGGATATTGCTGGTGCTCTTGCAACCTCTGGAGCGGACACCACTGTTCTCCAGGATGAAACTGACAAGGCTCTGAATGATCCTATCCTTACTATCGGAGAACGTCCTTCCTCTCCTGAGAAAGTGGAGATGGCATTAGTGATGGCTCGCTCGATACGCAACGAGATTACTCGGATGCTAGACTCGAGGAAGAACGATTTAGCATAACTCGAATCAAGCTTATGCCATGATGGTTCCTTTCATCATGGCACTATATTCCTTATTGTCAATGTATGTTCCCCACAGGCGT
>MEHG01000147.1 GCA_001940705.1 Candidatus Thorarchaeota archaeon AB_25 | reverse complement strand
GAGGGCGCCTGTGCTGAAGTTGGACTTGAGGCTATGCAGGAAGACCAGATTTCTCTTGACGCTGAGAGTTTCGGAATTGAAATTAAGAGAATCCATGATCATGCAATGAGTCCGGGGTTTGTTATTACAAGCCTAGGTGATAAAGGACCCGAGTACACTAAGATGAGTGAAGAGCGTGAGAGGATTTTCGCGTCTATGGACGAGATGTTCAACATGTCCAAAGACTGGACTTCTCTTGACCTCATCTGGGACATGATTTGCTTCCAGTTCAAAGAAATAGATTCGACAAAAATGCTTAAGATTGTAAGAGATCTTACCGAGGCAGGAATCATCGAGTCCAGGAGTGTGTAGTTACTGGAGTCAAATGGCTGGCAATACGACAAGGTAGTATTTGCTGGTACATTTGACCATCTGCACGAGGGACACAAACATATCATCCGCACTGCACTTAGACTGAGTAAGAAGGTAGCACTCGGTCTAACAACTGATCAAATGCTTGCGTACAAGAGCGATAGGAAACTTATCCAATCATACGAGGAGCGGCATACAGAATTAGAGAAATTCATCCAATCCGAGTTTGAGATAGAGAGATCAAGTATCTTCCCCATTGAAACAACAGAGGGAGGTGCTGACAAGATGAAGGATTTGGATGCACTCATAGTCTCAGACGAGATCGGTGTTGTTCAAAATACATTTGACATCAACCAGATGCGTATAGACAATGGTCTAAAGAGATTTCACATCATCATTATACCTAGGGTCAGAACAAAGGATGGGCGACCATTGTCATCTTCGCGCATAAGACGTGGCGAGATATTCCACGAGGATGAACTCATCTACTAGGGAAATGGAAGATACTGCACGAACTTCTCCTTGAACTCAGGATTATCAGTCAGTTCGATGTGGTGAGCTTCAGTGACAAGTTTCTCGGCATGTTTTCGAATATCTGGCTTATGCAGCAAATCAGCTCCTAGACTTGCACCTCCACGTACTTGATTCGTTTCGGTGGAGGGCATCTCCGGAAGTAGACCTATCCGGATAGCATCATCAAGAACGAGCCCAAATCCAAACACACCTGTGAGGTATAATGTGCCAACATCAATGGGATCTATCTTTGCTTTCTGCATAACCAGCTCAAGCGCAGCACGAATTGATGCCTTTGACTGTTGTATCATCCGGACATCGGGTTGAGTCAGGATGATACTAGTATTTGAAGCAGATTCATGAGCTTTTGCTAAGACATAGTGAATTATCGTTTGGTCAGTGACTAACCAAGGTGTGCTTCTACCACGGTTGAATGACCCACGAGAAAACAGAACTCCCGTTTCAAGCATACTGGCAATCGCGGATATAACACCAGTCCCACAAATCCCGATTGGTTTCCCTCCGCCTAGAACTTCTAAGTGTGGTCTACCATCGTTCGGGTCTATCAAAACTCGACTAATTGCACCCACATCCCCAGGTGTCCCGCATTCAATAGACATCCCTTCGAAAGCAGGTCCAGATGCAGCAGAAGCAATCCATACCTCACCCTCATTGAGCACAGCTATCTCGGTATTCGTACCAACGTCAATTGATACTCGATTAGTGTCCGCGTCGAGGAATCCACTGGCGACCATCATCGCTACTGCATCTGCACCCACGAATGATTCAATCAAGGGAGGCGAATAACATAGGGTCTCATCATGGAGGTTAAGACCAACTTCAGATGAGTTAATCAATATCGCATTCTTATGCTCAGCTCTGTAGGGCGGTATCAAGAGTGAATCGGTAGAAAGTCCAAAGAACAGATGGTGCATCACGGTATTCCCGACAACAATAATTGAATCAACTAAACCTCGTTCACATTCTGATTCTTGGAGAATTCTTGTTATACCATCATTGACACTTTCACGGACATTGTTTGTCAATATTGATGCATTCTCTGGTTTCCTAGCAAAGTCAATGCGAGAAATTATCTCCTCCCCATACTCTCGTTGGGGATTAGGTATGGTCAGTTCATTCAGAAGATGATCGTCTTCAAGAGTGGATAGATGAATGGTGATGTTGGTAGTACCAATGTCAACTGAGATTCCATACCTCCCAGAATCAACCATTGGACAAAATCACATCCTTGATTTCTGAATCATCTGACAATCATGACTGGACAATGAGCGTGACTTGCTACCTTATCACTAATAGAACCAACAAACAGCCTACGGATGCCACTGAGACCTCGAGACCCGAGGATAATGATGTCGGTCCCTCTCTCACTTGCTATGTCGATAATCTTAGCAGCTGGGTCTCCATGTGAGATCATATCGATTGCTTGGCAATTGCAGTCACTTGCGATTGTCTTTGCTCGGGCAAGAATATCTTCCCCTACTTTCTGGAGTGCCAAGAATGGTTGGTCTGAAACCGTGTCGTGATAAGGAGTTGCGGACACAAGCATCGGTACAACATGAAGTAGAACCACCTCGGCACCCAAAGGAGGACCCATGGCGCAAGCATAACGAACTGCCTTCAGGGAATGTTCTGAGCCATCAACCGCGACAAGTATGCTTTTGATTTCAACGCTATCATCGGTGTCGTTCATCAGGCACCCTCTCTCAGACCTCAGATATGCTGCGGACCTTATCTCTCTTTCCCATCAAAGATGTATAAAGTAGAGAGGGAAGTTTCTAGAGAGTATCAAACTGAACAGACCCTTTGATAAGCTTCCTCATCGTGTCCACAAGTTTGTCTTTGTGGGTTCTAACTTGAGCCATGGAATCACGGTCTCTAATGGTGACTGTTCCATCCTCAATGGTTGTATAATCTATTGTCACGCAGAAGGGTGTACCCACTTCATCCTGTCTCCTATACCGCTTGCCTATGGAACCACCCACATCAAACTGTGATACAAAACCTGAATCCATGATTTCATTGAAAATCTCATGAGCAGGATCTAAGAGTTCAGGCTTTCCCATCAGTGGAAAGACTGCAACCTGAATTGGAGCTACCTCTGCTGGGAACTGAAGCCAGTCAGTGTCTCTTTCTTTAGTTTCTGGTCGAAATGCATTGTCAATCAGACAGAAGAGGGGTCTCTCGATACCAAATGCTATCTCGAGCACTTCAGGTACTACGGGTTTCTTATCCACTTTGACATGTAGCTTCTCTTTGGAGAACTCTTGATGACGAGATAGGTCATAGTTGCCACGGTCATGAACACCACAACACTCGACCCACCCAAAACTGTCAGTGTGGATCTCAATATCCCAAGCATCCGCTGCATAATGAGCGCGCTCAGTGGGGAGATGTTGTCGTAAACGCATCTTGTCCTCAGAGAAACCCATCTTTCGAAAGATGTCATATCCAAGATATACACACCATGCATAAGCTGGTTTCTGGAAGAATCCCTTCTTGATAGCGTCTGCCATCTTGGTCATGACTGTCTCGTAGTTGTCTTTCTCCTGGGCCTTATAGGTAACAAGAGGAAGTTTCTCATCCTTGATATCTTCAAACTGGGGCCACTCCATCTCATCCTTCTCGAGGAGAAATATTTGTCCTTCAGTCTGTGTGAATTCTCTCAAGCGTAGCATACCTTGTCGAGGCGAAATCTCATTCCGGTAGGCTTTACCAATTTGAAAGACTGATGCAGGAAGCTTATCCCGGAAGAAGGTGAGAAACCGCCTGAACAAGAGATAGGTGGATGTTGCAGTCTCAGGTCTCAGGTAAGCCTCTTGGTCTAAGCCCAAACGAGTTCGCATCATGAGGTTGTAGGTCTCTACGGGACCTAGTGCTCCTTTGCAGGAAGGACATACGAGACCAATCTTAGTAATTGTTTCACTCAACTCTTCAACTGACTGACCAGCAATGTTGATGTCAGGTGCTTTCTCTTCAATCAGATTATCTGCCCGGTAGACCTGACCACACTTCGTGCATTGGGTTACAGGATCAATGAAACCATCGAGATGGCCCGAAGCCTTCCAGACCTGTGCTGGACTGACAGTAGGACATTCGACTTCCCAGAAATTTGCACGGACAAAGGCTGAACGTATCTGATTCTCAAGTCTGTTCTTGAGTAATTTTCCCAGAGGTCCAAGGTCATAGAATCCAGAGCTACCTCCATATATCTCAGGGGATGGGCCCCAAAAGAACCCGCGTTTCTTCGCCAGCCCTGTGATGATGTCACTGAAATCTCGCTCTGAACTCATCGTGCTCAACTACTCAGCATCCTCGGCTGATTGAGTCTTAAACCCTATGGTCAGTTGTTTATTGAATCTCCAAACTGAAGCATGAGAAGGAATCACCCTGTTCTTTGCACATTTTAGAAATATCAGACACATCAGCACTCTTATTACTAACATAGCGGAAATCATCGTGGGAGGTCTTGATTTGGTTAGGGACTCACGGATTCCAGGATTCTACAAACTCTCTAGAGAGGATCGCGTAAAGAAGCTGAAGGAAATAACTGGACTAAGTGATGAGGATTTGGATCCTTTAGCTAACCCAGGAAAGGTCGATATGGGCGTGCTCGATCACATGATTGAGAATGTCGTCGGAGCTATGACACTCCCACTTGGGATTGCAACTAATTTTCTGATCAATGAAAAAGATTACCTTATCCCAATGGCAATAGAAGAACCATCAGTTGTTGCAGCAGCAAGTAATGCTGCAAGGATGACTAGGGAGCATGGCGGGTTTACTGCTACTGATACAGGACCGAACATGATAGCTCAAATCCAAGTAGTCGATGTTTTAAATCCTGAAGATGCCAAGACTAAGATAATGGAGGCAAAAGAGGACCTCCTTGCTTTTGCAAATGAGCAAGATCCAATCTTGGTTCGTTTTGGTGGAGGAGCTAGAGACCTCAGAGTACGTATCTTCGACTCCAAAGTTGGTGTCATGTTAGTGACTGAGCTAATTGTTGATACACGTGATGCCATGGGCGCCAACGCTGTAAACACCATGGCAGAGGCTCTTGCACCACGCATTGAAAAGATCACGGGGGGAAGAGTCATTCTTCGCATCTTATCCAACCTTGCGGAGTTCAGACTGGTTCGTGTTCGTGCCATCTTTGATAAAGAGATGTTAGGTGGCGCAGAAGTCGTCAATGACATAATCGCAGCTTGGGCTTTCGCTGAAGCTGATCCCTATAGATGCTCCACTCATAACAAGGGAATAATGAATGGTATTGACGCAGTTGTTATTGCCACAGGGAATGACTTCAGGGCAATTGAGGCAGGTGCACACAGCTACGCTGCGATGAACGGATATAGCTCGCTGACCAAGTATGAGAGTTCTCCAGAGGGACATCTCGTTGGAAGCATTGAAATCCCGATGGCCGTTGGATTAGTTGGTGGTGCAACCAAAGTACACCCGGTAGCTAGGGCAAGTGTGAATATCCTTGGTGTTAAGACTGCCTCAGAGTTGGGTCATGTCATAGCAAGTGTGGGTCTTGCGCAAAATCTTGCAGCTCTTCGAGCTTTGGTTTCAGAAGGAATTCAAAAAGGACACATGGCACTTCATGCACGTAACGTTGCGGCCACTGCTGGAGCTCGCGGTAATCAGGTGGACGTCATAGCAGAGAAAATGGTCAAAGAGAAGAATGTCAAGGTGGAACGAGCCAAAGAGCTTCTAGAGGAACTGAAGAAATAAAGATTATGAAATGGAGTCGGGAACATTGAGTTCCCGACGAGTTGGTTCCTTGTTAGGGAAACAGGATATAACCAGCAGGGCTAGTTCTCTCGAGCTACTCTTACTACTCTCCCTTATTGCGAAACCCACACAACTTGATGCCAAACATAAACGTAATTTGTATTTAAATTACACGTAAATTTAAAACTCGTTGTAATCACTATGCTGATGAGGAACTCCGTGAATCACAAATTGGACCATACGAAGAGCACGTGGTATTTGTCAACTGTCTAAGGATTGTTACCACTATGTCGATAAATCGTGCTTTCTACATCAGAGCTACATTTTTGTAGAGCACATTCACTTTAGGCACAACCTGTTCGGGCTCAGAGAAGGTTCTATCTGAGCTAAGTATGGGTAGGGCGAGGTATCATGGAAGACGAATGTGCTCAATGGGAACGATTAGCCAATGAGTTTCTCGAGACTGGGAAATACGATCAGGCAGCAAACCAATTCAAGAATGCAGCAGGCTGTTTTCTCGAGAGAGTACTTGAGATGAGCAGGAAAGCCGCTGAGTACTATCACATGCATGCTGAGGATAGAGTTGAGAAAGACGATCATAAAGCTGCGGCAACAGCATACCTCGAAGCTGCCACACAATACCGACAGGTTAGTGACTTTTCTAC
>MEHG01000146.1 GCA_001940705.1 Candidatus Thorarchaeota archaeon AB_25 | reverse complement strand
CAGAAGGAACACATGAACACGTCGTGGTCAGAGCTTCGGATTCCAGTGGTCGGGTCATCGGCCCAGTAATCGTATGGGAAGTCCACATTGAAGTGAACATATCTAGCTCGTATGAATCTCCATATCAATGATTTCGAGACCATTATGTAATCAAGAACCTCGGAAACTCCACGATAGATATAGGAGTAACGACTACTCTTTTGGACACCATATATCAGATTCCATAACCCACCATCCTCCAACGTGTGTACTGGAGCCTCGGTGGCAAATGAATTCAGATCGCCGAGCACCATGACCTTCGCGTATCGGTTACAGTCTTGAATCTCATCCACCAGATGGTTTACCCATTCAGCCTGCTCAATGCGACGTGGTTCTGGATCCTCATTGGGTGGGTCGTGATAGACACCTTTCGACTTGAAGTGATTGATGATTACCCAAAGGTCCGTACCTGATCTATACCGGCACCACCAGCTGTGGACAATTGTCCTGAGATGGACCACAAGAGGCGGTCGTGAGAAGAGTGGATTGTAACCTGGATCACACGGGAAATTGGGATCCGTTCCGGGTCCATACAAATCAGGGTTGTCGGTGCATGTCTGTCTTGCCTCAGCACTTAAGACCTCAACACGGTCCAAGCGATAAAGCAGACCAACATCGATACCTCGGGCATCAGGTCCGTCTATGAGCACAGCCCCATATATTCCTGCGATAGGTTCTGTTTCTGTCAATCTCTCAAGAATCGCGATGTTCTCAACCTCTTGCACCGCAACCAGATCTGGTAGTCGAAGAATATCTTTGATTGCATGCGCGTGTTTTGAGAGCGTCAGCTCAACTAATTCAGGAGGATAGAGTTCTGGTTCATCATCCTTACCAGGATCGTCAAACTCATCGAATAAGTTGTACATGTTGTATGTAGCAACAGTGAAACCCCAACTCAGACCTTTTTGATAAATCCAATCGGATTCAGCCCAACTTGTCGATAGAACCTCTGGAGGGTTATCTGCGCTGGGTAGCACCTTGTATTCGTCATATGTATAGTCAAGTGGACCAACTAGACCAACGATGGTATTGCCAGTCCTAACATTGACCAGGCATCCTCCCGCATCATCAGTGAAGATTATCCCACCAGTTCCAGCAGGGTCATCTTGGAACACACGCTTGATACCTGTGTCCGAACGAACACCGGCAGCTTCGCCGTACGGATCAGTACCAGCAATAGCCCTCATGCGATCTACTGAAACGAGCATGCCCTCTAGTGCTTCATAATAGACATCAGAGGCATAGTCGTCAAATGGTGGGTCGAGCTCGACCGGGTCAGGAAGTGGGTTGCCAGAGGAAAGTATGGTGATATACGGTGCGTATATCTCAGTTAGTCCATAATATTCACGGACTCTTCCTGTTAGTTGGACTTCATCACCAACATCGACAGCGTACCAATAATTGTACACATAGATTCCATCAGAGGTGGCAGGATTTCCATCACCTACTGGATCTTGTACAAAGAACCCGCCCTTCAAACCGTAGGCTTGATAGTCGGCCGTTACGATTCCGTATGTGTCAACATACGTATCATACGGGAATGGACTTTCAAATCCATCTCCTTGAATTTCCGGGATTGTTACAACAGGATTCTCATAAGCATCTACCATACCTGGATTCACGCCTATCATAATCCCGAACAAAGCCAGAAGAAACAGCGTCTTTATTCTACGCTTATTTATCTGCGTCATTTCTCTCTCTCCCTTTGGAAATGTTATGACAACTCATGAAAGTTAATTGTCTAACTTGGGTTCGTAAAGGATGTGTGCGTGATATTTGTGTGTTATGACCCAAAGTGGCGAAATATCGAAGGGTTGAACATTAATGCAAGCAGTATGCGGATTTTTCGGATTGCTAGAAGAATAATCGGTGGCTTGTTTGAGTACAAGGATAAAGAAGGTCTAGGTCCATGTGTCTGGACCTAGGCAAATTCCGCAGGCACAGCAATCATATTTCCTCTGTTAACCAGCCATTTTGGATCCAGGGATCTCTTCACTGTCTGCATCTCCGAGATGCCTTCTTCGCCATACATAGCTTCTAGGAATGCACGTTTGAGCTTTCCAATGCCGTGTTCTGCAGCCACAGTTCCTCCGAGTTCGATAGCTCTCTTCGCAAAGGTCATGTAGTTGTCCATACCTTGTTTCACTTCTTCCTTGTTGCGAGGAAGCATGTTCACATGTATATGATTGTCACCGATATGACCCCACATCGCGTACTCCATTCCCTGTTCTTCGAGGGTTGAGATGTAGTATTCTAGATAACCCTTGAGAGCATCATCAGGAACAGCCATATCGGTTCCAATCTTGTGAACCTCAGGATATTGTGCTTTCCTCTGAGCAATTATACCGTTGACTGTTTCTGGCACGAAATGCCTTACAGTCTTCATCTTTGCAAGTTCAGAACGGTCCATCCCAGCCCAACTTGCCTCGGAGGATGTATTGTTCTTCATCAGAATCTCTTCTAGCCCCATGACCATCTCCTCCATGTTTTCCATAGTATATGAGAATTCGAAGAAGACTATCGCCTTTGTGTCATCCTTCATAGCTGGGACTTTGATTCCTGCTGAACCAGCCCTTTCCTTGATCATCTCAATGGCATTAGTTCCAAAGTACTCGAGGAAGTCCATCTGTATCGGAGAGTCTGAGGCGCGAACATCACAGGCGAAATTGACAGCATCATCGATACTGGGGAAGAATGCCATTACAGTCATGATATTCTCTTCAAGTGTGATCAAACCAAGCTCGACTTCTGTTATCACGCCAAGAATTCCTTCAGAACCTACGAAGAGGTCAATGAGATCCATGTCCGGTTTTACATAGAGACCTGCAGCATTCTTTGTCTTTGGCATTGTGTAGGATGGAACAGTCACGTCGACCTCGGACCCGTCACTCAGAACAATTACAAACTTCCTATTTTCAGCAGTTACTTTTCCACGCTCGATATCCAGAATGTCACCATTTGCTAGAACAACGCGAAGGCGGTAGACCCAGGGCCTCACAGCTCCATACTTGAATGTCCGTGCACCTGAAGCATTGCAGGCCACGATACCGCCTAACCAAGCACTCATCTCAGTTGGATCAACTGGAAATGTGAATGTATCAGCTTCACCCATAAACCGTTCCAGCGCTTTCTGTTGCTCAGGTGTCCCTTTCCCTTCCAGCTTGTTGAGTTTCTTTGATTGTACAGCATCAACCAGGTCTTCAAGTGTCAGACCACATTGAGCAGAAATTGAATACAATCGTTCAGACTCATCATAGTTCATGTATGACAACTGAGTCATTTTCTCAAGATTCAAGGCAATCCCACCTAATGGTACTGCTGCACCAGTGAGACCTGTTCTACCACCTTGAATGGTGACTGGAGTGCCACTTTCGTATGCACTCTTCATAATTGATGCAACCTCTGCCTCTGTTGAGGGGAAAATGATTTTGTCAGCAGCGCCATCAAAGGAGTGACTCTCATCATCCAGATATAGCGCATATGTATCAGTGATCTCTTCCTGATCAACTACAGTCTTGGTCTGCGAGATATCAACTTCTTTTGCTGCTTGAGCAACAATACGGTTTGTCATTGTTAATCGTCCTACAAGCGGGTTTGCGGGAGTACGATGACACAGCAATATCAAGGATTTGGTCCGGCTGTTCAACTAATCCCTTTCAAGAGAATCAACCTCCAGCAAGCAAAGTGAGTGAGAAAGCTTGAGAATTGCTGCAGTTTCAGCAATCTCCCTTCGTGAAAAGGGACAACTGTGCTGGACTTCCCTCTGTGTCTTCAAGGAATTTACTCGACACATTAATGAGCAAGAGAAGCAGACTCATCGTGTACTCTGTTTCATTCTAGTGACTAGAGAGAATCAAACGAGATGAATGCAACAATGAAGCAAACAAGATGGGAAATCATCGCCGCAATTGTTGTTCTAATTATGATTGTTATTTCAATCGGATTGGTAGTTGCCTACCACAACGTAGCATTAGCAATCATTGTTGTCTTCATCGGAACTTACGTCCTCATCTCTACCGAGAAAGTGAATCGCACCGCCATGGCACTACTGGGGATGTCACTTGCAGGGTTTATATTCTGGGTTGCCATGGAAATCCAAATACTTGTCATTGAACACCCTTTTGAGGTCCTAATTGCAGAGATTGAATGGACCACCATTATCTTCATCATTGCGATGAGCATGATTGTATCGGTTGCTGCAGCTTCGGGTCTATTCCAATTTATCGCACTCAAGATCGCGGCACGAAGTGAGGGAAACCACAAAAAGCTCTTCATCACATTTCTCGTATTTGTGTCAGGCATCAGTCTATTCTTTGACACTGTTTCAACCATGCTCATTGCAGCGCCTCTTACAATCGAGATATGTAAGGCTCTAGAGATTGATTTCAAACCGTTTCTTATATCGGAAGCAATAGTGTGTAATTTTTCTTCGATACCTTCACTTGTGGGAGCAGTACCGAATCTCGTAATCGCAGGTCAAACGGGTTTAGACGTTGGTTTCTTGTTTGTTGCCTTTATGCCGCTCTCCATCATTCTCTTTCTTGTCAGCTTGCCTATCTTACTCAGATGGTTTAGCTCTACATTCGGGAGTACTGATGAACATAGGATTGATGCAGTATTTTCAATCGATCCTGCGACCATGATCAAGGACAAATGGGACTTCAACATCTCCGCCGTAGCCATCATAATATTAGTAATAGGCTTCGCAATTGGACCGGGCTTTGGACTCTTCCCTCCAATGGTCGCAATTTTTGTGGCTGGATTCTTGCTCCTGCTGGCACACGAACGGGCAAACGAGTTCCTAAATCGGGTTGGTTGGCCTACGGTCTTCTTCCTCGTGGGTTTATTCGGACTTGTTGGCGCGCTCAGCATAACGGGCCTTATTGAGGCATTGGGAAACTCTTTTGAACCAATTATTGGCGACGACCCAGCATTTGCGTTGGTGTTTCTCACGTGGATTCCAGCGATGTTGTCTGCATTTCTTGACAACCTACCGGTCGCTGCAGTACTTGCACCTATCGCAGTGCAGTTCGCTGGGGTGAGTCCGATTCTACCGTTGGCGTTGGTGTTCGCAGTGAACATTGGAGGTTACATTTTCACTCCTCTAGGTTCTCCAGCCAATATGGTTGTCATCGGGCTATCAGAAAGGGAACACGACCCTATCTCGTTTATCGAGTTCGTGAAGATTGGGACCATTCTCGGTCTAATCCATCTAACTATAGGTAGTGGATACCTCTTGTTACTCAACGCTCTTATAGGTGGCTAGAAGATAGGCAAGCTGGTAAGTGGAGAAGTGATATGATTTGGCCGCAGAACTGATAATTATTGTATTTGTGGTCACATACATAGCAATCTCATCAGAGAAGGTAAACAGGACAGCAACTGCACTTCTAGGGATGGGTGCAGCAGGTATTGTGCTCTGGGCTACTGATTATGCGGAGTTCTCAGTTGTTGTGGACAATATAGAATGGTCAACCATCTTGTTCGTGACATCGATGTTCATCATTGTCACAATCGCAGCATCCTCAGGTATGCTCCAGTTCCTTGCCCTAGAAATAACAAGAACTACTCAGGGTCAGACGAAGAAATTGTTCGTTTCATTGCTTGGGTTTGTCTTTGTAATCTCATTGTTCTTTGACACTACTTCTACAATGCTCATAATGGGACCGCTTACAATCGAACTCTGTAAGGCTCTTAACATTGACTTCAGACCCTTTTTGATTGCAGAGGCTGTGACATGTAACTTCGCGTCAATTCCATCGGTTGTGGGAGCTGTTCCTAATCTGATTATAGCTGACGAGGCTAATGTAGATCCAGGATTTCTATTAGCGACACTCCTGCCTCTCTCTATCATTCTATTTGTTGTTTCAGTTCCATTCTTCCTTCGCGTTTTTGAGGACCAGTTACAACCATCAGAAGAAGATCTAGTATCTCAGATGATGTTGATCAATCCGCAATACATGATTCGGTCAAGAACTGACTTTTACCTGTCTATCACTGCTATGATTATACTCGTTCTTGGATTCACACTCGGCCCAAGTTTGGACCCCCCTCTTCAGCCAGCTATGATTGCCATCACAGTTGCTTCTGCACTTCTGATACTTGCTCGAGAATATGTAGATGAGATTCTGAAGCGTGTGAACTGGGGTACGATTTTCTTCCTGGTTGGGCTCTTTGGACTTGTTGCAGCGCTTGACATCACAGGGGTCATTGACGCACTAGCAGTTGGCATTGGCAATCTTATCGGAGGAAATGTCATTCTTGGAAT
>MEHG01000145.1 GCA_001940705.1 Candidatus Thorarchaeota archaeon AB_25 | reverse complement strand
ACTTTATCAATCTGAGGCTTTGACTGAACGAAACAAGGGTCGGTGGTCTAGCTTGGTATCACACCATCACTCATGATGTGTGCCACAGTGATTCTTGGTTCGGATCCAAGGGATCGCGAGTTCGAATCTCGTCCGGCCCACCACTTTTACTCCTTCATGGACAATGCGTAGAGAATGATAGCGGCTGTCCCTGCAGGTCCAATATCGACTCGAGCCTCCAGACTACGACATTCTCCAAGATCCATCTCCTTTCGTGAGAAAGAGCTGTTACTCCCGGAGAGTATGATGGCTATTCGTTCTTCTGATTTTGTCCGTTCAAAAAGCTGATTCAGATCTAGACGTTCCTTTGTGAGCACTGGAGATGTGATAAGCAATGGGCGTTCGATGTTGAGGACTTCCAAGACATCCTTGAGGTCTGGTAGGACCATGAAGTTCTGTTTCATCTTCATGGCTAAGCGGTTTGCATCAGGGACACCAGCCTGTGCAGCAGAACCTTCAGCCTTGGAAACCACAAAGTTCGAGAATCCAAGTCCATACACTACTTGAGCAGTTTCGACTGTTTTTGATGCTGAATGAACATTGTGTAAGACCACGTAGATGTTCTTGAGGGATTCAGACAATGTTGGCACAAACCTCCTGTGCGATTAGCTGAGATACTAAAGGGGGAACACTCTCACCCACTTGATTGTATTGGCTGTCGGAAAAGCCCGTGAAGACAAAGGAGTCTGGATAGCTCATTAATCGTGCATGTTCTCGTACTGTCAGGAGTCTGTTTTCATAGGGATGGATGTATCGAGAGAGACCGTTTATTGACGTTGAAAGTCGATCAGGGAAAAGACGCACCCAGTTAGGTAGACTTCTCGTCTTTGAAACACGAAACCGTCTAACACCCTGGCCCCAGCGAGTTTTCGAGATTGCCTTCATTTTGTCTTCAGAAACCGGGTAGTCAAAATGATTTGGAATATCCACCTCTGGATTGAAGATTTGATTCACTCCAAGACCAGGGAGGTCACCAATTGATTCCATTACAGTAGGAGGTGCTTTTCTTGGTGGCTTTATCTTGATGTTGCTGAGGAAAACGCGGAGTCGCTTGGAAGGATTACCATGCTGATGTGCTCTAATCATGTTGATGTGCACATCGTCAATCCCAACACGTTTGAACTCTTTCTGAATTATCTCCTTACCTCCGGCATTTAGTAGTGCAGCCACATTCTCAATAACAAAGATTTGTGGTTCAAGATCACCAATGATTCGGATAGCATCCAACAACAATTTCGCAGTTCCTTCACCATATACTCTCTCAGCAGCTGATTTTTTACTATCAGGATTTGCCTTGCTGAATTCCTCGCATGGAGGGGATGCAATAATAACATCTGGGGCTCCATTCAAAGCCTTTTCAATCTGAACAGAATGGAGACTGTGAATATCAGTCTGCCAGACTTTGGAATCCGGAAAGTTGAGTTTGTATGTTTCTAGAGCTGAAGAATCAATGTCTATGGCCAGATGTGTATCATCAATATGAGACTTGAACCCGTAGGAGAAACCTCCTGCGCCACAGAACAAATCAAGAGTCTTCATGTAGTTCTTCACTATCCGTCTGGTTTGTCTTGCACATACCTCTGATTATAACAATGTCGAAGGAAGACTTCAAAAGTACCGATTAACTACGGCGGCTTCAAACTGCCACTGAGAGTGAGAGAGAATGGCAACAGGCTCAGGAAAGGGTAAGGCAATTCTGTTTGGAGAACACTTTGTTGTCTATGGGCTCCCAGCCCTAGCTGCGGGAATAGCATCAGAAACGACAGCTGTAATCACACGGGTACGTTCCTTTGGCTGGAAACTTGTTGATAATCGACCTGCTATGCCCGGGTACAAGGAGAAGAAGTATGAGGAGCAGAAAGTATCGATTGATAATATTCTGAAACATCTCAATATTGACCCTACCGAAACTGGATTTCAAATTGACCTAGGAGGAGATTTGGTCTGTGCTTCTGGTATTGGAGCAAGTGCAGCAAGCTGTGTTGCCATTGCTAGAGCCTTGAGTGATGAATACTCGCTAGGTTTGGATGATGATCAAATAAACGAGGCGGCCTATATGGGAGAGATGGGGTATCATGGCACACCTTCAGGGCTTGATAACACAGCATCAACATTTGGAGGTCTTATTTGGTTTGTACGTGATTTAAACGGAGGTCCTCCCAAGTTTGAGAAACTGAAACTTGGAAAAGCTGCAAATTTGGTGATTGCATCTACAGGATTAACTGCCAGTACGAAAGTTGTTGTTGGCGATGTCAGGAAAAAGAAAGACGCTGATCCAGATTGGTTTGATTCAATCTCAAGCGAGTATACCCAGTTAGTCAATGATGCAAGGGCGGCTTTGATTGAGCTGAATTTTGACAAGGTCGGTACTTTAATGAACAATAACCATGAATTGCTGCAACAATTGACAGTTTCTTGTAAAGAACTCGATAATTTGGTAGCAATCGCTCGTGAAAGTGGGGCTATTGGTGCCAAGATGACTGGAACTGGTAGAGGCGGAAATATGATAGCACTTGCTCCCGATGAAACTACAATGGATAAGATAGCAGAAGCGTTGAAGGAGAGTGGTGCTGCTGGTGTGTGGACCACATCATTTGGGCTTTGAGGTGAAATTATGATACTTGAAGAATACATCAAAAAACTACAACAGAATGGAAAAATCACAACCGTCAGTAAAAGCATCTCAAGGAATCTAGAGATAGCTGGAGTGCTGAGCACCCTCGAACCTGAACCAGTGTTGTTTGAGAACGTGGAGGAGAGTGAATTCAGAGTTGCTGGGAATCTGTTCTGTAATAAGATACAGGTGGCAGATTACTTTGGAATAACTACTGAGGAGATAATCCCAACTCTCGCGAATGCTATAAAGAATCGTAGTGAACCAGAACACGTTGAGAATGCACCATGTCAAGAGGTGGTAGAGGCCAAGGTAGACCTTGACAAGTTGCCCATACTAATTCATAACAAAGTCGATGGAGGACCATACATCTCATCGGGAGTTGTTGTAGCTTCGGATCCAGAGTATGGACAGAATCTGGACTTTCATAGAGCCATGCAGATTAGCAAAGACCGCATGGTTGCAAGAGTAGTTAGGGGAAGAGACTTTCACAAGTTCTTGGAACGTAATGGAGAGGTAGATGTAGTGTTTTGTGTAGGCAACACAGCTGAGGTGCTCATTGCTGCTGCAACTTCTGTTGAAACTGGTATAAACGAACTAGAGATAGCAAATGCTCTAAGCCCTATCAGACTCACTAAAGCCAAGACTGTTGACTTGATGATTCCAGCAGATTGTGAGTTCGTACTTGAAGGTAAAATTATACTCGAAGAAAAACATGATGAGGGCCCCTTCATCGATCTAACTGAAACTGTAGATGTAATTCGTCAAGAACCAATATTCGAAGTGAAGAAAATAACTCATAGAAAGAACGCTATTTGGCAGGGACTGTTACCAGGGCGTTTAGAGCACAAGATTCTGATGGGTATGCCTCGAGAGCCTACAGTCTTCAAGAAGATTCAGGAGAGAGGAATTAACGTTCTTGATGTCTACATCACTCCAGGTGGAGCGAGCTGGTTGCATGTTGCAGTAAAGGTTCAGAAGAAGAATGAAGACGACGGTCTCCAAGCCCTAGAGGCCGCCTTTGCTGGACACAGGAGTGCTAAGCATATCTGGGTCTATGACGAAGACATCGATATCTATTCAGATGAAGAACGTGAGTGGGCAATGGCCACCCGTTTCCAAGCAGATGTTGATTTACTAATTAAGGACCCTGAGCCTGGAAGTTCTCTTGATCCAAGTGCAGAACCAGGTACAAAGTTGACCACCAAGTGTGGTTTTGACTGTACAAAGGTCCTTGAATCTAAAGGAAAGAGCTTTGGCAAGGCCAAGTTTCCTGAGGTTGATCTAAAGAAGTATCTAGGTGAGTGAGATGGTACTCGAGCTGACCAAAGAAGAAAAAGAAATGCTTGATGGCAAGCATGGTAAAGCTACTAGAAAAGCCATGGAGATAATCACAACTCTTGGTGAGATCTATGGCGCTGAGAGACTCATCCCAGTTTCAAGTGTACAGATTGCAGGAGTATCTTATCACAATCTAGGAGAGGCTGGACTCGAGTACTTGTCTGAAATGGCTGAGGATGGTCGAGCTCGGGTTTTGACCACACTAAATCCTGCAGGTATGGACCTTTCTGAATGGAAAAAGCATGGAATTAGTGAAGATTTTGCTGAAAATCAACAAAGAGTTATTGATGCCTTCGAGAGAATGGGTGTAATAACTACTTGTACATGTACACCGTATCTGATTGGAAACCTACCACACTATGGCGAACATATTGCTTGGGCTGAATCTTCTGCTGTTTGTTTCTCGAATTCTGTGATTGGTGCACTGACAAACAGAGAGGGAGGTCCTAGTGCACTTGCATCAGCACTGACTGGAAGAACTGCAGAATATGGTCTGCATCTTAAAGAGAATCGAGTAGCACAAGTGAAATACGAGGTCAGGACAGAACTGAAGGAAACTGATGATTTTGGTCTGCTTGGTTATATTATTGGAGAGAGAACTGGAAAAACGATACCTTACATTGTCGGGATTGAACATGCAACCACAGAGCAGTTGAAATCATTCAGCGCTTCTGTTGCAACATATGGGGGTGTAGCACTTTTCCATATGGAAAAAATCACTCCGAACAGGACCTCAGTTCCAGATAAGACCGAGGTTATCACAAGGGATGACTTGAATGGAGCACGTACTGAACTCGATGATGAAAAAGCGGATATCGACTTTATCAGTGTGGGATGTCCACATGCAAGCATCAAGGAGATTGCTGCAATTGCAGAGATGCTTGATGGCAAACAAGTGACAGATGGTAAAACCGTCTGGATTACAACTGCAAAACCAACAAAGGACCTTGCAATAAAGATGGGATTCTATGATAAAATAGAGAAGGCGGGGGCATTCTTAGTAGCTGACGCATGTTGTGCCGTGGCTCCTTTGAAGGGGAGATTCACTGGATTGATGACAGATTCAGCGAAGGCATGTTTCTATGCCCGAGGAAAGAATAAGTTCAAGACAGAGATACGGACCGTTGAAGAGTGTATCAAGGAGGCAGTGTCCTAATGCAAGGCAGGAAAATCTTCAAGGGCAAAATAATGGGAGAAGCTCTAGTAACAGGGGAGGACATCTCCTTCTATGGAGGATGTGACCCTGAAACTGGAGAGATAGTTGAGAAAGGACATCATCTTGAGGGAAAATCTGTTTCCGGAAAGATACTTGTTTTTCCCACTGGAAAAGGGTCTACTGTAGGGTCTTACGTTCTTTATGCGCTCAAAAAAGCAGAGAAAGCTCCATTGGCAATAGTCAACAGGACAACTGACCCTGTTGTGGCTGTAGGTTGTATCATCTCTGAGATTCCTGCTGTTGACCAAATTGAGATTGAAAAAATCAAAACAGGACAGAAAGTGGAAGTTGACGCCGATAACGGCGTCGTTTCCATAGTTGAATAAACTCAGAACCGTTGGACCTGAGGTTCAAAGTCCTCAGGAGTGAACGCAGTTTCGCCTTCCTCTGGCATATCGCCTCTCTCACGTAGTGTCTGTGCTGTTAGGAGGTAATATACAAGCGCTAGAGATTTACGACCACGGTTGTTAGTAGGAATCACAAGATCCACATTTGTGGTCACGTTATCGGTGTCACAGAGTGCAACTACTGGAACACCAATCCTAGCTGCCTCAGAGAGCGCTTGTTGATCAGTCCTTGGGTCCGTGAGAATAACCACATCAGGTTCAATGTATGTTCGTGGACCTGCAATGTTAGGATTGGTGAGTGTCCCCGGTACAAAACGTTCAGTGAATGCATTGGCGCCAATGTAGTAGGCGAATGTTTCGACTGGTCTTTTACCGTAGACTCTACCTGACACAATCACTATTTTTGATGGGTCAAATCGAGCAAGGAACTTTGCAGTCACTCGGATTCGCTCGTCAGTTTTCCGGACATCAAGTACATAGAGACCGATTGGTCGTTGTCGATAGACAAATGGCTCCATGTCCTGAGTTTTTACTTGTGTACCAATATGACAACCTGCAGCCAAGTACTTGTCCATAGGTGTCAGTAGCTCTAGATCAGCGACTTCTATCTCACTCATTCTACTTAGCCTCCGAAGATTCTGTCGTGGCAAAAGCCATGAAGCTGTCAATAATGTCAATCTGTGCAAGTAGCATCCTTCGGCAGCAATATCGGGTTAGCCCAATATTGTCTAATACTACTGCAGGGTCTTCACCTTGTCGTACTTCTCGTTTGAACTGCTCGAACTTGTCTGCAACTACTTTGCCGCAAGTGAAACATCGTACGGGT
>MEHG01000144.1 GCA_001940705.1 Candidatus Thorarchaeota archaeon AB_25 | reverse complement strand
TAGGTTAGTAAATGCAGCAATACTAGTCACTTGATCTGCATGAAAGCCGACTAAGGTTAAACGGCAGTTCGATTCTGTCTCCGGGCCACTCACATAGAAAAGCCCGCTATATGCGGGCTAATCATTACTTGTTAAGTTGAGCGATAAGGAAAAAGTATAGGATTTCCTCGCACGCTTGATCTACGGAAAGGGTAATTCCTGTCGGACTGGTGTTATCGTTGGCGTATTCCTTCAGCGCCTGGATAACCTCAGTATTAGTTAACTGAATTTTCATGTACTTTGGTTCGATGTTCATATCAATCAGCCTCAAGCGCTTGTTTAGCGAATAGTGCGAATTGGCTAGATGTGCAAGCAGCATCAGCAGCAGCATAAGCATAAGCAGCAGCATAAGCAGCAGCAGCAGCATCAGCAGCATAAGCAGCATAAGCAGCAGCAGCAGCAGCATAAGCAGCAGGAGTAGCACTATCGTTTTCGTATAAGTCAGCCCATTTATCCCACTGCGGTATTGTGATGTTTGCCAGATTCATGGCGAAGCGGGCCGCTTTTATTGCAAATAGCCGATATTGCCTATCAGTAAATGTGGGTAATTCAACGCGGCTTATTAACTTCATTGATTTTGTGCCGAGTTTAAGCCCATCGTCTGCGACAATATCGCCGGTTTCGACCGCATAGCAGATAGGATCACTAATATTAGCGTGCAGCCTGTTGAATATAGCGGCGGTTTCAGGTGAATAGTAGCAATGGAATACCTGATCGGTGCATAATTCATTGCCCGGCTTGTCTATGGTGTAGGTTTTGCCTACTTCCCATTGAAAGCCGTCGTATGTTGTCATGTCTTGATTGAGTAGTTTGTATTTCATAGTTACACCCCGCAAAGGATCAGTAGTAATACGGATATAGCTGCAACGAGCAGCCAGTTAGGTATCGGTTCCATAGGTTGCTCCAATAGTGGCCGTCCATGGCCGTTAGGGTTATAAGTCCGCGTAGGTGACTCCAGAAAGTGCCCGTCCCGCCAGCTTGGTTTTAAGGTCAAGCCCAGCTTGCATAGCGTCCATATAGACTCGGTGAGAAATGCGGTTTTCGAGGTATATCCGCATAGCTGTTTTGTCGTCACCTTCAGCGGTAGCGAGTTTAATCAGTTCGATAGCTTGTTTGCGTGTCATGTTTGCCCCTTTTATTTCCAGTATTTGGCAGGCAAAAGGATAGACTTAAACTCATATCCTCCGCCATATGCCATTGAGTATTCGCCAGTTAAATAGCGCTTCTCGGTTAAATCCTTTGCATAGTCGCAGTGTTGCCATTCACGACCATCATAGGATTGATTCCTACACAGGATTTGATACCTGTATCCCTGTTGCGGATCGTATGCTTTAGGTTGCATGTTTACCCCTTTGCCGCTATGCGGCTGTTAGTTGATATAAACCTACACCCTATTTGAGGATGCAGGGTTATAGCTACTAAGATGCGGCCATTGCATTTAATGCAATGTAGGCATCATTGTCAACTGGAAGTGCTGGTCCATGTTGTTCCGTAGATCCAACAGGAACAAGAGCAATATCGGTTTCCTTCAGAAGTTCTTCTACTTCTGGCCATGTCATCTTTGCTAAGATGTATTTCATATCCATCAAGAGTTCCTCATCTGTTAGAGATTCTTTACTGACTATAATAGATTCCGCAGTTTTATCAAGAACTAATACAGGATAAAACATGTGGTGTCTAGAATGAAAGATAGTATCCGCAGATGGCCGATAACAACTCTTAGTGGACTATTGGTGATTTTGTTTTACTGTATCTTCACAATTGCTTCATGGATATTATATCCCGACCCCTATGGTCCATTGACGCATTATCTAAGTCGACTGGGAAATTATGATCATAGCCCATTGGGCGCATACTTCTACAATGTTGGATGTATACTTACAGGTCTTGCTCTGATTCCATTTTTCCTAAGTCTCAGAATATGGTATACTGAACGAAAATCCCAGGTGCTCTTACTTCTGACTGGCCAATTCTTTGGAGTTTTATCTGCTGGTGCTTTAATTATGATTGGCATTTTCTCAGAGGATCAAGGTGCTCCTCATATGACAGCTTCATCTACGTTCTTTCTGTTGAACTTCATTGTTTTGATTTTGGTAAATCTTGCACTCCTTTGGCATACAAAATTCATCAAACCTATTGCACTCTACGGCATAGCTATTAACTTTCTCAGTCTTGGATTTGAGATTTTAATTGGTGGACCTATTGTAGAATGGTTCACCGTATTTGGTGCACTTATCTTTGTTGCCTTGATTTCGATGAACTCGCTTAGACTCAGTGAAAATGCTAGGTAAGAATGCTGATATTTATCTATCAAGAAGTTCTTGCTTCCAATATGTACTACGGTGACCTCACATGTATTCGTGCAGTTGAACCCTCTGATATCGATGAAGTACTGAAGTATTGGAATGATTTGAATTTCGGTCGATTGTTGGGACCTCCAATTCCATGGTCTAGAAAATTCTTGGAAACTTGGATAGAGAAGCGAATCAGTGCTGATCCTTGGAGGGACAAAATGATAGAGCTCGCGATAACTGACAAGGCCACTGGTGAGTTTCTGGGATTTGTCCACCTTGAAGATATCAAGAGACCTCATAGTCGCGCTGAGTTTGGGATATCAATTCACAGTCCTGACAATCAATCCAAGGGATATGGAACTGATGCAACACGAGTCATTCTCTGGGTGGCATTCAATATTCTAGGTCTCCATAGTATCTATCTCGATACGATGGAAGACAATAAACGAGCAATCCGGACTTACGAGAAAGTTGGTTTCAAGCAAGTAGGTCTCCTCAGAGAAACTGAATTCATTGATGGTGCATACAAGGGTCTCTTAGTTATGGACATTCTACGCAGAGAGTTTGAAGCGGCAAATCCGGATTTTTCTGTAAAGATGAAACCTTAATCACCAGTCGTATTCAATTTTCTATTTCTACGGACTGCCAAATACATCGGTATGACACTGATTGGATAGAGCAACATCGCAATAGGAAAGATGACAATTCCAAACTGATACGTAGTACCCAGGAAACCAATCCCAAGTAAGAATGATGTAAGTAGCGTACCTGTCTGTCTTGGAAATGTCCACATAACTCGTGTTAAAGCAAGAGACCGCCCTCTTCTTGTTTGGCTTACTTCACCCATGAACAGAGAATCGTTAGCAGGTTGTGCCATATTCGCAACCATTTGTCGAGCAACATAGAAGACTACCATCCACAAGAATGGCGTGTACACCATCCCTATGGTCAATAGTGGTGCTAGTATGTAGAGTGACGTGATTGTCTTCACTTTGCCTAGTCTTTCGCTAGCCAATCCAACAAAGAGTGCTCCTAAGGCTAAAGTAACATTTGAGAGTGCAGGAAGACTTCCTAGGACAACTTCACTTGGATTGAATGCGGCTTCTATCCATGGAATGATGTAAGGGACAACCATACCTGAGCTGAAACCCATTATCAGACGACTGACACCAAACAGAAATGAAGTGATAGTATCATTCTTTGCATCTGATCCGTTCTGAGGTTTCTCCTCAATTTCAATAGGTTCAGGTTCAATCTTCTTCGGGATATTCTTCTGTAACCATCGTTCTGTGAACAGCCCAACGATTCCAGTGACTATTCTTAATCCTCCCCAAATATAGAAGATAATTGAGTATCTGAGCATCTCTGGATTGATACCTGGAAATGCAATTGGGTCTAGAATGAATCCACCCAGTAAGGGACCAATAACCGCAGCAAGTGTTGCCACCGCCATAGTGATGCCGTATGAACGAGTTCTCTCCTCACCACGCTCGGTGTAATCTGCTACGAGCGTCTTGATCGAGGTCATCGTGAACCCCGAACCAATTCCTGTGATTGCATATAGTACGAGGATAGTTATTGTGTCATAAGCAAAGGGCATCATTATCAGTGCAATTCCAGAAATTACACCGCCAATGAGTATTGCCACTCCTCTGCCACGCTTGTCACTTATGGTTCCAGCTGGGAAGAGAGCAAATGCCTGAACATATCCTGCTATAGCTACAATCAACCCGTAGAACGCATCAGTGTTAATACCAGAACTACTGAACATGAAGACAACGAAAAGGAATAGAACAATTTGTCTGAACGAATTACTGACTCTACTTAATGCTGTTAGAACTGTAAGTCCGAGAACTTTCGATCTATCGGACACGCCATTAATGGGTTCAAAATCTGCATCTTGTTCCAAGCTCAATCCACTGTCCTTCACTCGCTTGGTTTCTGCCCCTTCATAACTGTTTCAGTAATGACTATTCTTACAAGACTAATTAGCAAAAATGAAGTTCGGTACATTCAAATCAATAAAATGCATGGCACAATCCCGTTAGGAGGTAGTTTGAAATTAGTCCGCCATCCGAAAACCCCGATACTTTTGATAAGAATATGTACTTTGATATTCTTCGAGAAGATCCACCATTGACACGCTATGTTTCCCGAGGGGATATGCGTGATGATATCGATATTGCCGAACCACACAAAGATGCAGATAGAGCAGTCTTTCGAGCAGTTCGCTTTACAATGAAAGATGGAACTCCGCGATTTCAGCCGATTCTTGGAGGTGCTGGAACTGGGAAAACTCACCTCTATTGGGTCCTAAAAGACCAAGAGAATTACTTTGCAGCAGGGAAATTCTTAGCCGTCTATGTGCCTTCTCCTCCTTCTCCCGTTCGAATACCACTGCACCTTCATGCTTGTCTAGTTGATGAAGCGGGAGAGAAACTCTTTGAAGACGCAGTTGATATGCTCATCACCAAGTTTGGTGGATTGAAAGGAGTAACACACGAAATTTATGATTACACCTATGCACTTGAGCGCCTGATAACAGACTATCCTGGAATTTCATCAGATGTTGTAAAGGTGTTACTGAGATACAGGCTTGATCCCGCAACTCAAGACTTGGCAAGACGGTGGCTACTTGGTGATGCACTAAGTAATTCAGAGATTGAGCGCCTAGGAGTTAGAACTATCTTAGATGAGGATGATGTAACTTTGGCAACCTTGAAACTATTGACAGAAGGTTCTGAGGTTCCAATTGTATTGTTTGTGGACGAAATGGAAGGTCCATTCAATGCCTATGGTGAAGAAGGTGAACGACACTTTCTTGAAGTTCTGAAGAGGATATACAATGAATCTAAGAATGTCGTCATCATTGCATCATGTTTGAGTGAAGTCTGGTATCGTATTTACAATGTTGCTGATGGACCTACTCGATCGAGAATGGAACCTCCTGTAGAGCTTGCATTATTTTCACGAGATGATATTGCTGTATTTATCAAGGAATCAATGGTCAAGTACTGGACGCAACAAAATGTAGATGCTCCACCTGATGCACTCTTTCCATTTGACGAATCTCTGATTGATGAAGCATTCACATATTCAAAAGGAGTACCACGAGAAGCGATCAAGTTCCTAATCCCTCAGTTGGATTCGATTCTATTCGACAAACCAGTTGTAGAAGCAGAGCCTCAAGATGACCATGTGCTTAAACTAACCAGCACGGTCGTCACAAATTCAATAGTAGAAGCACTTGCTGTAGCTAGTGCTCCACTTGGGATTGAGGTTAAACTGCAGGTCTTTGATGAACCAACGAAGAAACAGAAATCTGCGGTAGTTCAATTGACAAGAGATGGTGTAATTTGTCAGGTCGGGATTGATATCCCCAATGTCAAGGATTGGAATCGAAGTGGTGGCGTTGCAGCTTTCTATGCTGGAAAACGGCTCAAAACAGTTCTAGATGATGGAACGGTACAAGCAAGTATTATCGCAATTCCAACGGCAACCAAAGGTGCAAAGTTCGATGCATTATCGTCTGAGGTTGGTTCTAAGATGCTCATTCTTAGAATGGATACTGATACCGCTACTTCATTCGTTCAGGATACGAGTAGTGGGGTACTACCTCACGGCTTTGCAGAGTCGGTAACAGGATTAGTTGATTCATTGTTTGACTAACTATATCGTCTTCTACAAACGCGCTTCTAGGCATTCGTAGTTTCTTCTTCCTCTGATATTGAAGGTTCCTCTATCTTTTCCTCTTTATCATCTTTCATGAAGAACTCTGGAAGAATAAGTAATGCTAGAAAGAGTATGATAACAATCGCAAAGCCATATGGCTCGTGGAGGAATAGAGTGACGTGCCCAATATACGGGATAGCTAGAGTCACAACACCAATGATATCGTCAATTGTTCTGTATCCTGGATCTTCAAGTGCGTTATTATCTCCTTGTGTGAAGTAGTGCAATTCACCTGAAACATTTTCAATTCTCATTATTCTATGAACAATCGGTTTATCGTGATAACCTGCATCAAAAACAATGATGTTTCCAACTTGAATTTGATCCGGAGCACGGGCTTGTAGAATTAATAGGTGACCTCTGTAGAGGGTTGGAATCATCGAGTCACTCTCAACAACAACAAGTGGACTCGAACTACCCATTGCAACTGTGAAGATTCCGTAACCACCCAGAGTAACTCCAACAATGATTGCAATTACAAAGAGTGTCTTAGTT
>MEHG01000143.1 GCA_001940705.1 Candidatus Thorarchaeota archaeon AB_25 | reverse complement strand
GATGCTGAGTTGTTGAAGACATCATTGTTATCTTTGAACGTCAGAAAAAGAAAAGCTGGGATTGATAGGGGACTCAGACACTCGATGGTGGTTTCAGTTAAGAATGAAAATGATGACTATTCAGAAACGATGATTGGAAGACAGGAACTCTTTGAGAAGAGAGAAAGACTCAGACAACAGACAAGAATATTGATGTCTCAGATTGTATTGAAGAGAAACAATTGGGAGCGAAAACATCCAAAGCTGCAGCCTCCAGCTTTCATACTAAAAAAAGAGAGAGAGTTGGAGTCAGTATGGCAGAAGGTCCGTCGCTTGGACAAGGAAATCTCCCACCAGGTCGCCTCTGAAACAGTCTGGTTCTGTGAACAACAAGGCGTGAAGACCATCTATTTTGAGGACCTCCGCTCATTCCAGGGAAAGGGTGGGATGAGAAGACACAGTTGGAACCTCTCCACCAATCTGTGGGGAATAATGATTGAGGGCGTTCGGTATCGAAGAGAGGCTCTTGGTCACAGGAAAGGAGGCATCTGGTTGGTTAATCCCGCATGGACATCTCAGATTTGTCATGTGTGTGGAGAGAAGGGAGTGAGAGTAGAGGATGAAACCTCCACAGAAGAGAGGAAAGGTGGAGAGTACTTCCATTGTTCAGAGTGTGATGAACATTTCCACGCAGATGTGAATGCGGCACGTAACATAATGCATGTTCAACAACATAATAAGCCCAGTGCCGTCCCTGGGCGGACTGCTTGATGTTCAAGTTTGTCCAATTTACAATGAACGGTGATAGGACGACACCCAAATGAATGCGTTTGCGCCCCTCAGTGAAGAGATAGCTAGTTTCCTCAATGCTAATGGTATAGTTCATTTCACTCCTATTCAGGAGAAAGCTATACCTCTGCTTTTCAGAGGGCATGAGAACGCACTTCTTTTAGCCCCAACTGGAAGTGGCAAAACAGAGGCTGCATTGCTACCGCTTCTTCATCGCCTACAAGAAATGAAGAAGATTCGAGAGCTCTTCGGATTTTACATCTTGTATATCACACCGCTCAGAGCATTGAATCGGGACGTGTTCAAGAGAGTCGAAGAGTTATGTAAGCATCTGGACCTCAGTGTTTCTGTTCGTCATGGGGATACAACTCAATATGCCAGAAGAAAACAAGCAATCAAACCTCCAAACTTGCTCATTACCACACCCGAATCACTTCAGGCAATTTTACCAGGGAAAAGACTCAGGTATCATCTTAGAACTGTATTTGCAGTCATCGTTGACGAAGTGCATGACCTAGCAGATAGTAAGAGAGGAATACAGCTAAGTCTGGGTCTCGAAAGACTTGACAAACTTGTGGGGACTCCAGTGCAACGTATTGGATTATCAGCTACGGTTGGAAATCCAAGTGAAGTTGCGTCATTACTAGGAGGGAGTCAATCTGCGAAAACAGTCTGGGCGGGGTATGGTAGGCGTAAGATGGATCTTAGAGTTGAAGTACCTGAACCATTAGATGAACACCGAGCACTGGCAAAGAAAATATCCTACCCACCACATTCTGTTGCTCGTTTGAACACCATAGTGGACCTCATTAAGAGTCATCAATCGGTGCTCATATTCACTAACACTCGTTCATTTTCTGAAGTGTTGGGAGCAAAGATGCGGGCCGTTTCACCCCCCTTTGAGTTCGATGTCCATCATGGTTCTCTATCTAAGACTGCACGACTCACTGCAGAAGACAGACTCAAGAATGGTACTTCGAAGGCCATAATTGCTACTTCTAGTCTCGAGCTTGGAATTGATATTGGATTAGCGGACTTAGTGGTACAGTACTCATCACCAAGGGAGGTTGCTAGACTACTCCAACGGACTGGGAGATCTGGTCATGGGGTTGGTAGGTCGTCTAAAGGTGTAGTCATAGCTACTGTCAATCTAGATGATATCATCGAGTCAGGAGTTATCCTAAAACGTGCACGTCAGAATAAGGTAGAAGATGCAAGAATTCCCAAAAAATCATGGGATGTGCTCAGTCATCAGATTGCAGGTGTGCTTCTTGATGTAGACGAGATTGGGAAGAGTGAACTCTTGAAATTACTCAGTTCAGCTTACCCCTTCTCACAGATTACCCCAGAAGAGTTGGATGCTCTATTAGAATTCATGAATGGAAGAAGAATATTGGAACTTGATGGCGTGTTGGTGAAAAGGGGATCAAGGACCAGAATCTTCTACTATGACCATTTGAGCACTATACCTGATGTGCGACAGGTAAACGCAGTGGATATGACAACACGAACTTCGATAGGAGTACTTGACGAGGACTTTGTCACTTCTAATGTTGAGGCGGGTTCAGTATTCGTGATAAGAGGTCGACCTTGGAAGGTGGTCAGTGTAGATGATGAAACAGGGGAAGTTTTGTGTGTTCCAGCTGGGGGGACTGACACCGAGGCTCCTCGATGGGTTGGGGAGATGATTCCAGTTCCATTTGAGGTCGCATCTGAGGTCGCGAAAGTATGGAATTCTGTTTTGGATAAGAAACCAGAAACTGCAAGCAAGTGGTTGACAAGAGAATATGGAATAACTCATGATTCACATGCATATGTGTTAGAAGTTTTGAGAAATAGTAAGGAAGTTCTTGAGAAACTTCCTTCAGAAGACCTCTTCGTCATTGAGGACTTTCGATCAGGATTAGTACTTCACGCTCCATTGGGGACAAAAGCCAATGAAACTCTAGGTATTGTAATCGCATCACTCTTAACAACTCGGTTTGGTGTGGAGGTGGCAGTAGAAAGAGACCCCTATCGTATTCTATTCACGGCGGGTAAGAGAATCAGCCCTAGTTGGGTCATAGATGTCCTCCAGGAGTACTCTGGAGAGCAGGTGTCAGTCATCCTTCGACTAGCAATGAAGCATACACAGAATTTTGCATCAAGGTTCATCCATGTCGCAAGGAGGATGGATGTTGTAAAGAGAGATGCAAAACACAAGGAGGTGCCTGTGAAGTATCTCATCAAGTCACTAGAAGGATCTCCAGTCTTCAGGGAGGCAATGAGAGAGGTCTTGGATGACAAGATGGATGAGAAGAAAATCATGGATATTTTTGATAAGTACTCCAATGGAGAACTTAGAGTTCATGTTGTAAATACCGAAAGTCCCTCACCTCTTGCAAGACTGATCATTGAAGAGAAGACTAGATTTGAAGTCATGGGAGAGATCACCGATGAAGACGAAGTGCTTCGTATGATGGAAGAACGATTACTCTCTAAGAAGTTCAGATTGATTTGTATGGCGGCAGACCACTGGAACTCTGTTAGGACCTTGTCTACACTTGACGATGATGTCAGATGTCCCATTTGCGATTCAAAAATGATTGCTGCAATATCACCAACTTTGAAGGATTTTCCAAAGATAGTGGCGAAACGAGTTCGTGGCGAAAGACTCACAAGAAGCGAAGAAAAGGAATACAAAGCAGCATCCCTTAGCGCAGAACTGGTGTCACGATATGGAAAAACTGCGTTATTGGTCTTGGCAGGAAGAGGAATTGGAGCAATTACAGCGTCAAGGATTCTCAAACCAGGATTGAAGGATAGGCTTGAGATTCTCAGGGTTATAGCCAAAGGAGAGTTGCAATATGAAAGGACCCGACCATACTGGTAAACCAATGATTGTATTCGCTGGTAGGAGCAATGTTGGTAAGAGTAGTACAATCCGTGCTCTCACAGGTAAGAAAGTACGAGTTGGTAAGAAACCCGGTAGCACTCGTTGGGAGCTCATGATTGATTTTGGTCCAGTCACAATTGTGGACATTCCTGGCTTCGGGTACATGGCAGGGCAAAGTAAGACCACAATTGAGGAAACAAAGACAAACGTCGTTCAAAAGTTGGAGTCTTGGAAGGAAAATTTAGTCCTAGCAGTTCTAATCATAGATATCTCTCTCTTTAGGGAGTTACATGAGCGGTGGTCATCTCGAGGAGAAATTCCCATTGATGTTGAGTTCTATAGCTTCCTGTCCGAGATTTCTCCTAATGTGATCGTAGTAGCAAATAAAATGGATAAAGTCAAGAAAAGTGCTCTTGCAGAAGAGGTTGATTTCTTGAAATCAAAACTCAAAGAAGCGACCTCAATCAGAGAACCCATTGTGGTTCTTATGTCCGCTCAGAAGAAACAAGGATTGACTGATTTTGTATCTGTACTAGATGATTTGCTGATTGAGCGGGGTTTGGACAGGCCTGAGTGGGCTGTTACCTTATCTTCTTGATGATATAGAATGCTACACCTATAACCATCACCGCAGATGAAATGACCAACATTGGGACAATAGCACTTGGTGTTTCAACAAAGTCTTGAGATAGCCAGTTCATGATGTTCATGAATAGTCGGGCATTGTCACCTGAATAGAACCATCTCAGGTCTGTGTCTGGATGAGGTAGTTTGAGTCCTGTGAACATCAGTGTAGAACCCATCACCACTATCCTACTTTCATCATATTCGAACGCCGACATCCAAGATGGAAACGTTCCATTAATTGCAGAATAGGAAAGTGGATCTTGTTCAAAATCTGAAAGGGTCATGTTTGGAAAGGAGTAGTTTGCCCATGAAATGGGTCCGGCTCGAAACTGTGCAAAGGAGGATTCATAACCAGTAGCGATTCCGCTGGACAATTCGAGCGGTTTTAGAGTAGCAGTCATAGTATAGAGTTCATTGATGTTTCTGAATATTGGATGACTTGTTTCCCAAGTGGTTGCATCAAGTCGTTGCACGTAGGGGTAAGTTTCATTGAATACAACGTTTTCGTAGTCAAACATAGTATCTCCCCAGAGTGGCCCTACTCCAGTGTCATTCACACTGAACC
Organism: Candidatus Thorarchaeota archaeon AB_25; assembly: GCA_001940705.1. GTDB lineage: Archaea > Asgardarchaeota > Thorarchaeia > Thorarchaeales > Thorarchaeaceae > SMTZ1-45. The sequence continues at coordinate 1,937 of MEHG01000143.1, read as the reverse complement.
GGACACCGGTTACATTGATACTATCTAGAAGATCATTGATTGCGTAATTATCACCCATGCCTTGCATTGTTACTTCAGACCAGTATTCTACAGTCTGGTCTATAGTGGGATCACCAGATAGGAATAGTGAGCTTCCATTTGCAAGCATCTCCGAAATTCCATCAACTTCCTCACTTGAGAATGAATAACCTGGATCTGGGCCAGCGATAATGAGAATGTCAACATCATTGAGAATTGTGTCGGTCAAGTCCTCTGTGTTAACCCGTACAATATACCTTGTTGATGTATTCACTGCATCAAGCATGAGATTCATGCCTTCTTCTAAGTCAAAAGCATCGAATTGTTGGCGATGGTTTGCATCATAGAGTACCACAACGGGATCCAGAACAGCTTGAGCTCTTACACCGGTCTGAAGACTGGAGAAGAGAACCATCATGGTCACTACTATTGCAATTACTCTAGTGGCATTCCTGAGCTGATTCATTTTGATATTCCGACCTTGTGGCTCAGTCAGCGTGTTTGACCTTAGGCCGTGTTTTAAAGTTATCCTCACGTACGGCTGGTAATTAATCAGTTCTACGCCATTCAACATACAGCTTTCTTCGCTCTGTATCAGTGGATTCCTGAGTTTCATATTCCTCGCGAATCTCAGCGATTCTTTGTGCTAGAAGATGATAACACATTTTGGTTTCTCGTGATATGACCGCTTCTTGATAGAAACTCCTACATGTACAGTAGAGTTCGGGAATAACAAGGTACTGACGACCTCGACCCGATATAATCCAAGTCACAGATTCGCTTGGATTGAATTTGTATTTGACAACCTTACCTTCTTCCACCAATCTTAGTGCTTTTACAAACTTCTTCCCATACTTGTTTCTAAAATATTCAATATCACTTTGGGTGAGGTTTTCTTTTGATAGTCGATTTACTTCTGATTGTGGAAGGGACATAATTCTCACTCTGTTTTCTGGTATAACGAGGTTAAAATGTTGTATATTAGATGGCAAACCTGTGATGGAAACGATATTTGATGACAGGGGAATGATAATCACACATCATGATACATCAGTTCTTCTAATATCAGACATTCATCTCGGATTTGAAGAGGAACTAGCTGAGAGTCGAGGTGTACAGTTTCCCCCTCAACATCCAGTCATCCTAGAAAGAATAGAAAGATTGGTGAAGAGGCATAATATATCGCATCTGTTCATCATTGGAGATGTGAAACACACTATTCTTACGGATCGGTACTACAATTGGGAGATTATACCAGAGTTCATGAAAACATTGGCTAATCAAGTGAAAACAACAGTGATTCCGGGTAATCACGATGGTGATTTGAGAGCACTACTACCTCGAGATATCATTGTCACTGATGTCCACGGCATACTAATCGGTCCTAAGTATGAACAGGTTGGCCTTCTACATGGCCATTCTTGGCCTTCTGCTGATATTCTGGACGCCAAAATGATTGTTATTGGTCACAATCATCCCACGATTCGCAGGTTTAGAGATGCATCGGTTCCTGAGATTGGTCGCTCCTCAAGACGACGGTATGCAGGAACTGTACCAGTCGTTCTGAAAACAAAGCTGAACAGGAACTGTGTTAGAAGTGCAATGGGAATGCTTGAGGTCCCCGAAGATAGTGGATGTATCTTGATTACTCTTCCAAGTTTCAATGAACTCCTATCTGGGATTTCTGTCAATTATCCAATGTCTGAGTTTCATGGTCCATTCTTCGAAAACATGTGTGCACGTCTATCAGAGTCTGAGGTGCACAGCACTAATGGGATATATCTTGGATCTATAGAATGGTTCCGGCAACGGTTCAACGAAATGATTAAATCCAAATCAACCGGGGACTGATTCGAACTCATGGGTCGGTGGTCTAGCTTGGTATGATTCTTGGTTCGGATCCAAGGGATCGCGAGTTC
>MEHG01000142.1 GCA_001940705.1 Candidatus Thorarchaeota archaeon AB_25 | reverse complement strand
ACTAGTAGAGCTAGTAGAGCGATATCGTCGTGAAATTGAGCGATAGACTCCAATGAATGATGCCCAGAACCGGACTATTCAGGAATCTGAATCCACAGAATATTGTTTCCTCTTATCAGAACTTGACCATACTTGGCTTTGGTTTCATCCTCATCAAGTTCATCGGCATCTGCAAGTGTGAGATTCATGTACATGTCACATCTTGTTAAGCGCCCTCGAAAGATCCTCTGGTCTTTCAACTTTATCGAAACAATGTCATTGAGTTGTTGTTCTAAGGCTTTTATTGGCATTTTCTCAGGCACTCCGGACACCTCTCAAGAGAGGCCCTCTGAGTGTATTATAAAGCCTTTGCTAGATGATGATAATCCTCAATATAGTCCAAGCGTAAGAGTCAACTGATGATAATACACACGATTTGTCCAGAACATAACAATTCAGGTTAGTGAAAGATGACATTACATTGTCTTGGAATCGAAGGAACTGCTCATTCATTTGGTGCTGGAGTCGTGACGAGTGAAGGTAAGGTTCTTTCAAATGAATGGGACATGCTTAAACCCGACAAAGGTGGAATCCACCCACGTGAAGCTAGCCGTCATCATTCAGAGCTTGGTCCAGGTATTATCAGAGAAGCTGTTCAGAAGGCAGGTATTGAATTTCAAGAAATAGATCTCATTGCCTTCTCTAGAGGTCCTGGATTGGGTCCATGCCTACGAACAACTGCAACAATTGCTAGAACCCTATCGCTCAAACTAGAGGTTCCCCTTGTTGATGTCAATCATTGTGTCGCCCACATTGAGATTGGTTGTCTGGAGTCCACATTCAACGATCCAGTGACAGTGTATGTGTCTGGTGGAAACACACAGATTATCGCTTTTGCAGGTGGTCGATTCAGAACTTTTGGTGAAACTTTAGACATTGCGATTGGAAACATGCTAGATGTGCTTGGTCGGGTGTTGGGAATGGATTTTCCTGGTGGTCCGATTATTGAGAGGGAAGCAAAGAAAGGTGAGCACTATCACAATCTTCCTTACTCGGTAAAGGGAATGGACTTGAGTTACTCAGGAATGCTGACAGCTGCAAAGAGGCTCCATTCGGAAGGTGTACCTATTCCAGATATTTGTTATAGTGTACAAGAAACCTCCTTTGGAATGCTTGCAGAGATTGCAGAACGTGCAATCGCACATACCAAGAAGAGTGAGCTACTCTTGACTGGTGGAGTGGCACGTAACAATCGCCTCACTGAAATATTGTCAGGTGTAGCAGAGAGACACGAAACAGCATTTCATCGAGTGTCTCCATCCTTAGCTGGCGATCAAGGCGCAATGATTGCTTGGAATGGAATTCTTCAGTATAATACAGGTCATCAAATCGAAGTAGATAACTCTCATGTGCTACCAAAATGGCGTACTGATGACCAAGATATATTGTGGAGGTAGCTAGGGTGCAACAAGTTCTAGCCAGAGGTGCCGAATCTGTTATTTTCAAGATAGAACAATGGGGGTCGCCCTTTGTTCTAAAATGGCGTCAAACCAAGCCATACCTATTGAAAGACATAGATTCACATCTCAGAAAATTAAGGACCAGTCGAGAATGCAAGATGTTGACGGTATCACGATTACTTGGAGTACCCACTCCTGCTGTATATTCTGTAGACCTTGACAAACACATGATTATGATGGATTTCATACCTGGCACTCAATTCAAACAATTAGCTGGACAGATATCACGTTCTGATCTTAGTTCGCTAAGTCGTGGATTCGGAAAGCTCATTGCCTTACTCCATGAAGGTAACGTTGTCCATGGAGATCCAACCACCAGTAATGTCATTGTAGATGATAAATCACGCATGTGGATTGTAGACTTTGGCTTATCTGAGATGAATGCAACCCTTGAGATGAAAGGAGTCGACCTTCATCTTATTTATAGAGCATTAGAAACCACACACTGGGACCTTCAAGAAACTATGCTGGACTCAACACTTGAAGGATATGTTGACATTCTAGGAAGCACAGCAGAACCCACACTTTCAAGAATGAAAGAAATCCGTGAGCGGGGAAGATACCACTGATACGTCTACAAGCCAACTAGTTGAATGAATAGCACCTGTCACAAGGTAATCTTTATATCCACAGCCTTAGGCCGTGGGTCTGACCCGGTTTCTGAGGGTGCCAATAGACCTAGAGGTAATTCCAATGGCAAGAATGCACACACGACGCAAGGGCCAATCCGGTAGCAAACGCCCGTCCACATTGAGAGTCCCTGAGTGGATGGAAAAGGAAAAGGATGCCCAGTGGGTAGAAGCCAAAGTAATTGAGCTTGCCAAAGCTGGAAATACACCTTCCATGGTAGGTAAAATTCTCCGGGACCAATATGGCATACCTCTGGTTCGAGTGATTGCCGGGAAACGTATAATGGACATTCTTCGTGAGAACGATCTCCAGAGGAATGTGCCTGAAGACCTTCGCAATATGATTGCAAAGGCTGCTGCAATCCGAAGGCACTTAGAAGAGAACAAGAAGGATTTTGTTTCAAAGCGAGGCCTTCAACTGGTTGAAAGTAAAATCCATAGACTCTCAAAGTACTATCGCAAGAAGAAGGTACTACCCGCGGATTGGAAGTACAGTCCTGATCAAGCAGCTGTGCTTTTGAGATAGTTTTATCATGGACAACAGGTCCGTTTTCATGAAATGAGTAAGAAAACACGTGCCTCCTTATCTCTTAGGTCACTGAAAAAACAATGCGCTGAGATGACCCTTAAGGACATCGAGCAAGTATTTCTAGTATCCTCTCCTGATACGAGCTCAACATTAGCCACGGCGATACTGTGCAGAGCGATTTTGAAATCGGGTGGGACATTCCACGTATCTTTTGAGCCACCAATCATAGGTCTAGATAGGGTCAACGAACTTCGTACCAAACATGAATCAGCGTCTATCATCTTCGTTGGTATTGACACTATGGGAAAGAAAAAAATCCGAAAAAGTAAGAGCTATCCAATATTTGTGGGTGGGGTTTCAGCATCTGAACAAGTGAAATCGCTAACTCTTGGAACAAACAAAACGATACCTGCAACAGCCTATGTATTTACAGAAGAACATCTCATCTCCCATGACTATGAGTTACAGATTGCTGCAGGGGCAACATTGCTTCATACAGGACCTACCAAAGTATCACCTAAACCGAATAAAGAGATAGTTGAAAAAGCCAAAGAGAAGAATCTGATAGAAGAGCACAAGGGAATCCGGTTGTTTGGTTTTGGTTTTCTACCACTCGATGAATTACTTCTTTATAGCACACGCCCGTTCATCCAAGGCATAAGCGGGGATCAGAAAGCCTGTGACGCATTACTCAATGAAGCTGATATCCCAATTACTAAACTCCGTGCTCCAATGAGCGCATTGAGCAGTGTTGAAGCACAACATCTTACTCAGCACTTGACATCCAAGCTACTTGAAAAAATCGGACCAAGCATAATTCCTCTTATTCTAGGAACTGACTTTGTTCTGACACGGGAAACCGAAACCAGTCCACTTCGATATCTATCGGGACTCGAAGCAATTGCAGAAACTGCTTGGGCTCGACAAGAACAAGGTGCCGCAATGAGTGTGTGGATTGGAGACCGAGGGAGAGCTTTGCGGAGTGTAATAGATACTTATCTGAGTCATCACAAAGATGTCATCTCAACGATTCTAAGGCTGGAAACCAAACTGAAAGGGGTATCGACCGAAACCAGCACCACAATTGAGATCGCTGGTGTTCAAGGTGAACTCCTGACCGATGTAGGTCGTATTGCTCTACAGAGCGGCATAGCAAATCAAGAACGTCCACTACTGATTAGCAGCGATGATTCAACTGTTGCCATTTGGACAGCTGAAAGTATAGATCTGAATCATGTCCTCCGTGTTTTACAAAGGAAGAACCTATTTCCGGTACTAACATCGGCAAAATCACTCATGTTCAAGGGACTTTCACAAGAATCAAGGGAGGATGTACTCAAATCAGTAAGTCCCAAAGGTAAGAAGGGGGCATCCTCTTGATCGTACACATTCAACTAAATTTCAAGTCTGAAGAAGAGGCACGGAGGACGCTCTTTGCTATCTCTCCAGATAATTCTCCACTACCTGAGGGCCTTGAGATTGAGTGTTCATGTGATAATCAAAAAGTAAATGTCACAATCAATTCTTCACGTAGTTTGGAAAGTTTAGCTGCCACACTTGAGGATATAATGAGTGCAATAGACCTATCATTAAGAACATCTGACTCAGTAGATTGAACTCCACGGACTTCGCAAAATCACATTGAATTTGAACTGGTTTCATTTGACACCATGAGTTCATCACATATTGCTTGAGCCTTTGAATGTGATTGGTCCGCCATCTCTTGTGTAATGAAACCTCTCTGAACGGCTCTCTTTAGAAGATGCTGATCTATGATACGTGGGTTCTCGGTGATTGGTGCTTTGACCACATCAATCTCAAGGTCAACATATCGAATTCTCCCAGGACTATTCCCATTACTGGGATAAACTTCAACACCCGTGTTAACGTTGACATAAGTGCCCTTGAGATGACCCAAACGGGAATAATAATTAGTTACCAGTGTAAGTGCACCTGGAACCACCTGAGTCAGTGCATAGTCACCTTCACTACTGACTACGTCAACATTCTCATATGTATCTTGATTCATCTTCAGTTTACGATTTGTGTGTCTAAATTGCCTTCTAATTATGAAACCTTTAGAAGTGGTTTCAACAACTCTTCCTCTAGTAAGTACAATGTTCCTACCATCTAGCTTCACATGTTCTATGTTGATTGAGTCATCAACACGGGGCAAATCCCGTGAAACCACTTTCTCAAGCTTCGAGGTGACATAGCGTCGTTCTTCAGGACGGTCTTCGATTATCATTTCTGCCAAATCGACAAGTGATGCATAACCGGCACTCTTGTAGAAGTGATGCCGCGTCAATGTGGGTTTGATTTTTGCACGGGTCTTGTCGAGCGCATCCTTCACCTCTAAAGGAAACTCGATATCCGCATTACTTGTCCCCTCAAATAGGATACCAGCAGACTCCAGCTCATTATACTTGTTGAATACCTGCTGTACTGTATCAAGAAGGTCATCTACTTCATCTCGCAACTCTTTCTCAGTGAGTTTCTCTGCTGCAGTTCTCCATAATACTCCCCAGTTCTCTGTGTGTTCTCGGATTTTATGACCAAGAGTTAGTAGATTTCTACGAGACTCTTGATCCTTGATTTTTGTACTGAGGCGTACAACAGGCTCGGGAAGAAGAACAGCTGCCTGTCCGGGTATGGTAATGCTTGAGGACAGTACTGGAGCTTTTCGTCCATAGTCATGTGCTCGTATTTGAACCATGATTTGTTGTCCCCTTTGGAGGCCCCTATCAGGAAGTAATCCGGATATTGTTCCCAAGTCAACCTTTGTCTGTCCTGTTCTTTCATCCTTTCCAAGAACAATTCCTCTATAGACAGAGCTCTTAGCAACTCTTGGTGTTCTAGTAATGACACCCCCCAATCTCCGGCGCAAGACCTCAGTGAGACGAGTCAAAATTGATTCGTATGCAATTGCTACAATTCCTTGGAGGTCACTTCTGTCCCATATGTCTACATCTGGAATATCGCTGCGATAAGGTAGACCAAACCTTCTAGCCACCTCTGGGGTGGGCTGCACTATGTCAAAGTGATTTTGCAGCATAATCTGCGTCAACGACTGTGAATAGATTCCTCTTATCCTCGCCTTTATCATGAGCAAACACTGGCCCGGGAAATGGGTGTCAGTCCATAACCATTGAAGGTCTTGGCTGGTCTTATCTGATTACTACTTAGTCCCATACAGAGCTAGTCACGAATTGGTTCCAGTAAGCTGGAAACATGCCAGATCTTAGTCCTAGCATGATTCGGACAGTTCGGGTCTTGGCTTGGCTCATCCAAGATTGATATTGCATTCTGCGCTCTCACGGCTGGAGAGTCTGTTTCATTCTCAAGAACAGCGATTGCTTCATTTGCTGCACGCCTAATGTTCCTGGGAACTGAGGAATCCTCCGATATTTGTTTTAGGAGGTGTTTAGACTGGTCTATGCTCTTCTGTGTTTCGGGGTCCAAAGGACTCACCTCTGAATGGTCTTGACGCACAAAAGTTGTGCGAACAACAGAAGACTCTCACCGAGTTAACCATATCAACGTTTTCATCAGACCGAACGAGTTTACGAGTTTTTAACCAAACCCCAAACAACTTCAATAGTAATGCAGATTCTCTTATATTCTAACAACCGCTTGTTCCTAAGTGAAGACCATGAACGACAAAGATGATCCTTCAGTCAAGAGAATGGCCGACCTCTTGAGACAGGGCGCTACAATGCTTGCTGATGCTTGTCCTCAATGCGGTTCTCCCCTATTCAAAGTGAAAGACGATATCTATTGTATCAAGTGTGATAGACGAATAGTCTATGCAAACTCAGAAGAAGAAGTGGAAGCCGAGGCAGTAAAGACATTGATTCCCGAACTCAGAGTAACCCTGATCAATAAACTGAAGGCTCTCAATGAAGTGGTCGATAACGAAACAGACACTGAAGCTCTCACTAAACTTGCTAACCTTATGGTACTACTACTACAGGCTCTTCACAAGCTTGAGAATATGGGAACTTGAGATTCAATAGAGGTTCTCTAAGTTTCCTTCTCTTTCTCTGCGCCTCTTCGAAGTCTGGCTCTTCTAATCTTGACTTCTTCTGGTCCTTTGAGTACCTTGCTCTTTCTAATCTCGCACTCACGAATTGGGATTATTTTCTTCACATCGTCGTGGACATCAGCAGCCAGATCACCGAGAATCACC
>MEHG01000141.1 GCA_001940705.1 Candidatus Thorarchaeota archaeon AB_25 | reverse complement strand
CCACCATAAGTACGAATGATGCAACTTTCATGATTTGGGATTCATTAACAATCACGATTACTGATCCTCTAGACCAGAGAGATAATATTGGTGATAATGCAACAGGCATCTTTGTCAGTGCAATCTATGACTATGATGGGTCAGCATTCGATGGAATACTCACACTAAACAACACCCAGTTCTCTTACGCTACAGTTCAGATTCAGGGGTATACAGTCGACTCAGTGAGTGGCGGGGCTCACGGAATCACAGCAATCTCAGTGAATGATGAAACCTGGTGTATTTGGGACCAAGTTGTAGTCAGAGGTTATTCTGTCCTTGACGATCGAGTCAACGTCGGTGATTTTGTTGACATAAATGTGACCGTCGAGTTCGAGTATGATGATACACCCGTGACTACTGGTTCAATCATAGTCAATGGTAAATGGGCCACACACCTAGGATCAGGAATCTGGCGGTTTACTGTAAACGAGAGTATTGTTAGTCAAAATGTCTTCCACTCAGTCATCAGTTCAGGGAATAGTCATGGCATAATCGCTATTGACGACTCGCCTTCTCAGTCGGTAATTTGGGACCGGATTCAAATTCGCACGACTACAACCGATGATGGTCGGATTGACTATGGCTCTCAAGCAACAATTGCTGTCACCGCACGTCTTGAATGGGATTTCCACGCACTTGGAAGCGGAGATGCTCTCTTTCTTAATGACGCACTAATGACATGGAATGGGACACACTTCATACTGAACCCTCAATTCTCGCAGGTTGGACGGTGGACCTTCTTCGTCAACGATACCGGTGCAAACGAAGCCACCTATGGAATCAGTGCTGTATTTCTTGACAACAATCAAGTAGACCAGATTTGGGACAGGATTCAAATCTTAACCACAGTAGCTTCAGATGGAAGATTAAGCTATGGTACAGGAACCACCACAATCAACGTAACAGCTCAACTCGAATATGATTCACACTTACTGACTTCAGGGGACACACTCTACCTTAATGGTGCTCTGATGACTTGGGACACTGACCACTTCTATACTGTCGTTGGACCATTCGTTGTCGTTGACAGCTTAACATTCTATGTCAACGTTTCCGGAGCTAATGAAGCCACATACGGAATCACGGTAGTCAATGTTAATGGCAACAATGCCGACGTGATTTGGGATCGACTTCTTATCACGATTAGTGTTGATGACGCAACACCATACAACAATATCCAAGCGAACTTCTCTCTCACTGTCATATATGATTATGATGATGTGGTCTGTACAACTTACCAGATTGTAATCTACCGGAACGCCACATGGTGGAGGTCGTTTATCGATGGTAATGCATCTCAATTCGTAGATACTCAGTCTGATACGACCTACACATACACGGTCCAATTTCTTACTTCAGAAAGTACTTACAACATCACAGTGTTTTCAACCAATAGCCAGCAAGTCATATGGTCCGCCTCACCCTTCAAAGCTCCCGCTAATGATGCGGAACCCCTTCTAACAAATCCAGATGATGGTTTCATGCTTGCCCGATATAATTTCTACATCATCACAAGCAATGTGTCAGATGCGAATGGAGTCAATGATATTCAGTATGTAGAATTGACACTCTATGATAGTACAGCAACCAGTCCTATTTGGACAGTCAGATACACTGTTTCTGGTGATATTTTCTCTATCGAACTCGGGAGTGCCTACATTGAACTAGGTGTGTCATCATTTGCGACATTGTCTGGAAACGATTTGGATATAACCTGGTATATCAAAATCGACTGGGACCACATTGATATGACCAATATGGTTCCTCATCAATATGTCACTGATGGTGCTTTAACTGATTCTGACTTCTCCTTCACTACCTGGGATGTAGAAACTCGTCTTGATTATTCCACTTCACCATCTCTATCTGACGACCACGGAGATGTAGGAACATCTGACTTGATTGCCACAGGTGGGGTCACTTACTTTGGTTCAGCGCGAATACCACTAACAAATGAAACGGATGTATGGGTGATTCATGATGTTTCAGGGACATGGAGCGGTGACCTAGCTGCTGGTAGCTTCAGCATAACGAATATCGGTTCTTCTGCATCAGTCCAACTCAACACCTACACTTTCAAGATTGTTGCTGAGGGCGACGGTTTTGGAGGCACAGACCTATACTACACAACCAGTCTGACTGACACCTTCATCACAGACCGCATCGAGGTCTACCAAGCTGGTGTGGTTAATGGAAGAATCAACATCAACGTCGACTGCGAGGTCTGGTGGAGAGTAAGATATGATTACAATGATACAGAGATTCAGAGCGGGTTGACATTGGTACTCAACGGTTCAAGGACACTCGTGTGGAATCCTGTTAATCTCTATTGGATGTGGCAGGAAACTTCAGCTAGTCCATCATTTGCTGGCTTTGATGTAGTTTCTGGGAGTGAGTCATACCATGGCCTAACTGCACTCTATGTATCCACTACAGCACAACGAGTAATCTGGGATGCACTAATTATCACGATTACTGATCCAACTGATCAGAGAATCAATATCGGTGAGAATGCATCGGGAATTGTTGTGAGTGCAGTCTATGCATTTGATGGTACAGCCTTTGATGGAACATTCACTCTGAATAACACAAATTTTGTTTATGGATTAGCCCAGAAGCAAGGTTACACAGTACTCTCAGTGTCTGGTGACACCTATGGTATCACCACTATCTCAACTAATGATGAAACATATTGCATCTGGGACTCACTGACCATTACAGTCACAGATCCTGCAGATCAGATACAAAATATCAATTCCAACGCCACGGGCATCTTTGTGTCTGCTGTCTACGACTATGACGGTTCAACATTTGATGGGACCCTCACTCTGAACAACACTCAGTTCAGCTATCCAACAGCCCAAAAACAGGGCTACACGGTTGACTCTGTTAATGGTGGCACTCATGGCATTACCTCAATCTCAACAAACGACGAGACTTGGTTCATCTGGGACTCGTTGACAATAACTATCACTGACCCGGCTGATCAGAGACAGAATGTGAATGTCAATGCGACAGGCATCTATGTTTCAGCAATATATGATTATGATGGCTCTTCATTCGATGGAATCTTCACCTTGAACAATACACAGTTTAGTTATCCAACAGCTCAGAAACAGGGCTACACAGTTGATACAGTCAGTGGAGGGGTCCATGGCATTACAGCTATCTCGACCAATGATGAAACTTGGTTCATCTGGGACTCATTGACCATAACAATCATCGACCCCGCAGATCAAAGGCAAAACGTCAATGTCAACTCAACAGGTATTCTTGTGTCTGCAATCTATGATTACGATGGTTCTGCCTTCGATGGTACTCTCACCTTGAACAACACTCAGTTCAGCTATTCCACCGCTCAGATTCAGTGGTATACAGTAGATTCAGTAAGTGGCGGCAGTCATGGTATCGATGTTATTTCATCCAACGACATGACTTGGTTCATCTGGGACTCGTTGACAATAACTGTCACTGATCCGGCTGATCAGAGAGAGAATGTCAATGTTAATGCAACAGGGATAGTAGTGTCTGCTGTCTACGACTATGATGGTTCTGCCTTTGATGGAACCCTTTCCCTGAACAACACTCTGTTCAGTTATGCTACAGCTCAAAAGCAGGGCTACACAGTTGATACAGTCAGTGGAGGGGTCCATGGCATTACAGCTATCTCGACCAATGATGAAACTTGGTTCATCTGGGACTCATTGACCATTTCCATAACTAATCCTGGAGACCAGAGAGTTAACACTAATACGAACGCATCTGGAATAGTCGTTACTGCAATATATGATTACGATGGCTCATCTTTCGATGGCACTCTTCCATTGAATAACACACAGTTCAGCTATTCTACAGCACAAAGACAGGGCTACACTGTCGATTCTGTGAGTGGCGGAACTCATGGTATCACAGCCATCTCGACAAATGATGTGACATGGTGTATCTGGGACTCACTAACGATAATCATCACAGATCCAGCAGATCAACGTGCCAATATCAATACTAATGCTTCAGGAATAGTAGTTACAGCTGTCTATGACTATGATGGTTCAGCATTTGATGGCACATTAACCTTGAACAATACTCAGTTCAGTTACTCAACAGCTCAGAAACAGGGTTACACTGTTGACTCAGTGAGTGGTGGTTTACATGGTATCACTGCTATATCCACTAATGATGAAACATGGTGTATATGGGATCAATTGGTCATTGTCATAGGTGTTGATGATGCAACGCCTGTGAGTGGACACCAAGCAAACTTTACCCTGACTGTTACGTACGACTACGATTCCGCAATCTGTGCAACCTATCAGATTGTGATTGACAGAAACGGTACTTGGTGGCACTCGTTTGCTGATTCGAATTGGTCACAATTCGTTGATACTAACTCCGACACCGTATACTTGTACAACGCAAGTTTTGTATCAAGCGAATCCACCTACGGGATCACAGCATTCACCACAAACACCGTGCAGGTTGTTTGGTCACTCGCTCCAAATGAGCTTCCTGTCAATGACTCTAGTCCAGTACTAGTAAACGGTGACGACACTGATTATCTCTATGCACGATATCGTTACTATGTAATCACTTCTTCAGTGAGCGACCCAGATGGATTCAATGACATCAGTTATGTCGATCTGTTGCTCTACTCTGATGACCAAGGTTCACAATACTGGACAATAAGATACACGTTAGGTACTGATTCATTCTCAGTTGAACTGGGCAATTTGTTTGTGGTCATAAGTCCAATGTCCAACGCTGTTGGGTCCATTCATACATTGACAATAACATGGTACATCAAGATTGAATGGAATCATCCAATCGCTCAGAATACTGATGTCCAGCAGTTTGTCAGTGACGGGACCGACTCTGCTTCAAACTTCACTGAAACCAACTGGAACATAGAAACTCGTCTTGACTACTCCACTGCACCTTCCCTGTCTGATGATCATGGGGACATTAACACGGCAGACCTGATTGGTACCGGTTCAGTCACATACTACAACTCAGGTCACAGTCCACTGTCCAACGAGACTGATGTTTGGGTTGTACATGATTTGGTTGGGGCCTGGAGCGGAAACCTTGCAGCTGGTAGTTTCAGTATCTCAAGTATTGGGTCATCTGCATCAGTGCGACTCAACACCTACACTTTCAAGATTGTGGTTGAGGGTGACGGTTCTGGTGGACCAGACTTATACTACGCAACCAGTCTGACTGACACCTTCATCACAGATCGTATCGAGATCTATGAGGCTGGAGTCTTTGATGGTCGGATCGACATCAACTCTTACTGTGAGGTCTGGTGGAGAGCAAGGTACAACTTCAGCGGTGCTGAGATTCAGAGTGGACTGACACTCGAGCTGAATGGTTCTCGAACACTTGTTTGGGATGCCGGTGATTCATACTGGTTCTGGCAAGAGACCTCCGTTTCTCCCACTTCAGCTGGATTCTATGTCATTTCAGCAAGTGAGTCTGGATATGGGCTAACTGTATGGTTCAATACAACTTCAGTGCAGCAGGTTATCTGGGATGCTCTAGTCATCACAATGACTGATCCAGCTGACCAGAGAATTGACGTAGGTGCAAACGCATCAGGTATTGTTGTGAGTGCTGTTTATGCATTCGATGGAGCTGCATTTGATGGTGCTCTGACACTAAATAACACCAACTTTCAATATACTACACCTCAGAAACAGGGATACACTGTACTCACTGCGACTGGCGATACCCATGGCATTTCAGCAATCTTGACAAATGATGTCACATTCTGCATATGGGACAGAGTTCTGGTTGTGTCCGTTGTTGTCGATGAGCCCTATCATGATCCCGATGATAATGCGAGAGTCACAGTGGAGCTACAATATGAGTATGACAATTCAGCAGTCTTTGCGGGTACTTTCGAAATTGTTGGCTATTCACTAACTCATGTTGGGTCAGGAGTGTGGGAAGTTCAAGTTACAAATAGCACATACCACTCTATCAACTTCAATGATCTCACAACCAGTGATGCAGCACTTCATGGTATCAACGAGTACAACATGAATGGAAATTCTGTCACAGTATATTGGGACCGTCTAGAATTCTATGCAGTATCAGTAGGTGATGGTAGAATCAACGTAGGCGCATCAACTGATGTCGAGTGGAGTGTGAGGCTTGAAAATGCAGGAATTGCAATAACAACCGGCGTGATAGTTCAGATGACTGGTGACATTGTCCTTGTACCAACTGCAGGAGTCTATACTGCCACAGTTTCTCAGAGCACTATTGGAAGTGTGACCTATAGCATTCTGACAGCGTCACTTGGAGAGATTGGTCAATTCATCCAGAGTGCATCTGATGCGACAGTTATCTGGGATCAAATATTAGTGACATCAATCACTGCAACACCCATCTCTCTAGACAGTGGAACATCAACCGAGATTCGAGTCACGCTAGTCTATGTGTTTGATTCTACGGATGTCACAACTGGAGTTGTGAACCTCGATGACAATGGTGCGGTCACTCCAATGTCCTACAATATAGCTGGCTATTGGAGTGCTACTGTTTCTAAGACCACCACTGGAAAATACACATTCACCGTTGATAGCGTATCAGGCGACACCCATGGAATCACCTCACTCGATACAGATGATCTGGATGTGGAGGTTGAGTGGGTCGGTGCACCTGGATTCGTACTAGACACAATGACCCTAATGATCATTGGTGGCGGTGCAGGCATTGGCATACTTGGCCTAGCGATTGTAGCTTCCCGTCGAAGGAGAGGTGGGACTGTAGCTGATCATATTGCACTAGAACCAGGCGACTTTGGAGTTGCTGAACCAGTTGAGGTTGAAG
>MEHG01000140.1 GCA_001940705.1 Candidatus Thorarchaeota archaeon AB_25 | reverse complement strand
AGTAGAGGGAGGTTTGGACATGATAGGTGGGTTGCTAAACCTGTTTCAGAAAGATTCTGATGTGGAGAAGAATTACATTAAATTCCTTAGAGAGCGCCGCAAAGGAAAGCCATGGGAGTGGCTGTGAAATGCAGGAAAAAGGGAGGGTCATTCTAGAAAATCAAGATCAGATCGAAGTTTGGTTCAACAAGAAAGTTGACAGCACTTGGAAGCGTTTCAAACGTAGGTATGGCAACGTAAAGGAGAAAATTACCTTTACGCTCTTCATGATGCTGAATGATGCTTCAATGAAAATGGGCACACCTGAGCAGTTAGATACAGAGCAGCTGCGTAGGTTGAGAATCTGCATCTTTACACTTGATGAAGTCATCTCCCGAGGTTGGGATAGAGTGATAGAACTGAGTGACGATGATGAGGAATACATAGAACGTTCAGAGGTTTTTCTCGAGATTGGACGTTTGAAGGAACGTTTGTGGGCTTTGAAAGCCTTTGGTGTGAAAGAAGCCTCTTGGAAGACAGACCAGCCTCCCTACTTAGACGAGATTGAAGCTGAACCAGCCTTTCTGGAATGGCGTGAAAACCTAACCTTTGACGAAGAGTGGATTGAGTTTCTACCACAGATGAGGAAAGAGATTGGTGAAAAGACTAGCAAGCAGGTGGAGAGGGAACTATTTGGTAGATATGGAGTGAGTAGAGGATTCCTTCTTTTATTTCAACACAAAGTTGGTGAGTTATTAGTTAACAAGTTGAAAAGCAGCCCTAGTGGCTTCATTGGATTTCCAAAAGAAACCCTCATTGCAATTATGTTGGAAGATATGCCCTCTGAGCTGAGAATTGATGAAGAAGTAGCTCGTAGGTTTCTTCACGAACTAGAGTATCATCCAGAAAGAGACTGGTGCAGGTCACCCTTCCTCAGAGTACGACATCGAAGTCAGGAGCTCTATGTGCCCATCCCAGCGGTTTTTTACCCTTACAAACAGTTCTTCAATGCATGGGCAATGCATATCATACGTGATTTCAGGGAATCATCTGCAAGTGGTAGAATAGGTAAAGCTTGGGGGGATCTCTTTGAAAGGTACGTTAGACAGAAATTAGAATCACTGAACCTCCTTCAGACCATTCAACGTAACGTTAAGGTCAGACCGGGTGACTTCCCAGATATCAAGGAAAGTCTTGATTTCATCGGGAAACCTGAGATAGAGATTGATGTTATTGCAAAATCACCACAAAGGCTCTATGTGATTTCTTGTAAGGCACGCGACTTCCACGATTCTACTAAACTGCTCCACGACTTCAGTATAGGTGAGTATAGTGAATTTGAGAAAAATCTTAGGCAGGATATCAAGGATGCTACAGAGATTAGAGATTATTCTCGTTGTTTGGAGCAATCCTCATTATTTCTTAATGCCATCGGATTTGAAGGAGATGAAGTGAAACCACTGCTTGTAACTCCTGATACTCGTCCTATGAGTCTTGAAATTGTTCGAAATTGGGCTAAAGACTTGGAATACGGTGTTCCAGTTGTTGATGTTATTCAAGCAATGAATCTGGAGAAGTACATCCTTTCTACATGAAAAAGGGATGTTCCCGACCGATTAGTTTAATAGAAAATCGACTTTGCTCCAACCGAACCGCAGCCCCTGTAGTGTAGTACGGTCTAGCATTCAAGACTGTCAATCCAATCGGATTGATCGATTGAAACAGACCTCTTGAGACCCGGGTTCGAATCCCGGCGGGGGCGCCACTTTCTAGCTTATGAATTAGTAATATTCGAGTGATATTCCCTTGTTTTCAAGAGCGCTTTCTATCTCTTTCAAAATCTCTTCTCTTGTTTCATCATTTATTCTTCGACCTCTCAGATTGAGCTTAACCTCTTGTTCAATGAAGTCATAAGATATCGATTGGCTCTTTGCTATCTCAGATGATACTGATACTGCTACCAACTCTTCAAAGTCAGTTTCGTCATCTACATTGCACAGATGTACAACTACATCCAATAATCTCCGACGCAAGGACTCATCCACATGAGCACTGACAAACCTGAGTTCTGGCTTTGATTCATCAATTTCAAATGGTTCATCTTCAATCAGTTTGGGCTCTTCTAATTCAGCTACTTCAAGCTCATCTATGTGACCGATTATTGAGCTTTGGATTTGGGGATAATCAGAGAGGAGATGAACCACTCGGAGACTTACGAGTGCCTTTGAATCAATCATGACATCATATCTCATACCTGATTCCAAATCCACAAGCTGTCCAGATTCTGCTAATAACGCCACATCGAAAATTCCCATGTCCTCCATCTCGAGTCCGATCAGATGACCTTTCTCTTGCAACTCATCAAGGCTTACCCGGAGATACTTCCTGAATCCTCGGTCTTTTCGTTGTTCATCCACTGTGATTCTAAGAGTGATGTCTTCCCCAGCCAAGGTCATCAGGAAGTCTTCGCAAGTTGCAGGTAACTTGTAGCTGTCCGAATAGAACGAGTATCTGTGGATGAGTGGTTTGAAGACAGAGAGATGGTAGAAGTCATACTTGCCCTCCTTGTTCTTGACCCGCACTTCATCATATTCGACATCCTGCATAGGGTCCCACTTGAGGTATGTGCCATCTGCAGTCGAGAAGTATTCTCCAATCCGTTGAGGATATCTGAGGAATCGGATGACCTCATCAGTATACGTAGTCTCTTTCTTTGCGATAGTCTTTGAACCTTCATTCAAGTCAATCTTGTATACATTCTTTTCATGATCAATGGTCAGAAAACATGTGACCTCCCTTACAACCCCACTCCACTCAGCTGCTTCTTGCAACACCCTGTCACATTCAGCTCTAGCATCCATATAGTATACCGAGGGTCTGTAACCATGTAGAGCTACAAGGGTTTCGGGCGATGGCTGGGACAGTCTGACCCATCTGACTGGTTGGCTCTGACCCTTTGGCGGGTTTCCATACTCCAGCAAGCCAGACTGAATCCATTCTTCATCATCCTTCGTATAGAGTACACGTTGTTTGTTCACTGTTACAATTACAATCGGGTACTCTGTCCAATCCTTTCTGGATAAAGTATCCTTTGCACTTTCCTTGAGTGACTGAGGATCTATCTCACCTCTATGCCAACCGTAGCGAAGGATAGCACTCATCTGATCCTCCAGTAGAGCACCGAATATTGTCTTCTTGATAGAGGGAAACAGAAGCCAGACGCTCCCTCCATCACTCTTCTCTTGAAAGAGCAATAGTCCATGCTGTTCGGGAAATCTTGTAGACTCTCTAGATGTTGTCTTCTTCAACTGTTTAGCCCTCCATGTGAGGTTTGAATGAATTGCCTGGAAGTCGTACCTGTGTTCAAACTCTTCGATGTCTTGTTGTCTGAATCCAATCTGATAGAGCTGCCATCCAGCAACTGCTGACCATAGGTACAGGCAATGAGCCGACTCATAATCCCTCAGGACTTTGTCTGCCACTGAGAGAACTGCAAGAAAGAGGTTCATCCCATAGAGCTCAAGCAGCTCGGGATTGAGCCTTTGGGCGTGTCTGAGCAACTTTCTGTTCTCCGCATTGAGAGAATCACCCAGACTCAATCGAGAATATCTGAGCATGTTCCAGAGGTTTTGGCACTCAGTCCTTCGTAGTAATACATCTCTCACCTGAACTAGGACATTGAGCAGAGTGTCATCATCTATTGCTTGCAGATTGCTGGTATCACAGAGTCTGATGATTTCATCATAGAGTGATAAGAGCGAATCATACGACTTTGAAGTATCTCTCAAGAAGGTTGCAGCGGATGAGAGTCTCTGAATCTCTCTTCTTCTTGAGTCGATAGTGTCTATGTGAGATGCCTTTGTCGAGTAACTAGTCGGTGGTCGACGGGTGATTGTGACAGGTTGTTCATCTGGTTCGTCGTCCTCCTTGCGGATCCAACCTCGTGTGATCAGTTCTGCTTCAACAAAGATTCCTTCATGGTTCTTTCCCAGTCTGTTTGGAAAAGGTGGAGGATGTTCTGGGTCAAGGTGTAGTCTACTGGACAGACCGGGTTGAATCTTGTTAATGCTGACAGAATGGACGACTGATGTCCAGTCGGAGGAAACTTCACCTTCTTCAGCATCATTGATTTGCTCTCCCTTGGGTCTGTTAAGACTTGGAACCAGTTCGAGTGCATCTCCTTTGACATCGTCCATACTCTCTCTATCAATCACTCCATACCGAACCTGGAGAGATGCACCATGGAATGCCCTACCAAACATGTTTCTCTCCTGGTTGAGAGCTCCATGAAACTCACTCATCCTTATGATCGGGCTCTTCGATACCTCGGCACTGAACTTACGGTTCCAGCCTTTGAGGCATGGCACATGGATCACTGTGGTCCATGGGTCATGTTCCACTGGGAGGTCCTGGATGATCACCCTATAGTCATCATATTCTGGAGCCATCCACCCATACCTCTGCGGTGAAGTGGGAAGATTCCAGATTATCTCATCCACTACCTGTTTCAGAGGTGAGTTGTAATACATCGGACTCACACAATGTCGTTGGTATGTTTCACACACCTTTGGATGGTCCACTTCACAATCAACCCAAATCACTTCATGAGCCGCTTCTTTCAAGACCTGTAGAAGCGATAGCTCAAGCACCTGCAAATTACTCCTACACGTTGCAGGTACTATCAGGTCAAGGTCTGACCAACCATCCACAACTATAAAGTGGTTGCCAGACAGTTTCTGCAAACTTGTAGCAATTCTGCCACGAAGAGCATCCAATCCTGATGACGAGTCCTCAAACAACCAGTTGTCAACTTCATCTCTCACACTGACAAATGTGATGCGCTTGAGCAGATCATCAAGTCTGTCAAACTCAGCTGGACTAATCATTCCATCCCTTTTGAGACGATCAAGTCTAAACCGAACATTGGCTAGTTTCTCATCAGGGTAGTCACCGACCAAGTCAATCCAGAATAGAAATGGGTCAGAAGATACAGTTTCTTGCAAATCAGCTAGGTGGTTCAGTAGATGCCAGTTCTTGGCCAACCATGCCGCACTTTTTCCGGAGGATGTTGGAGAGGACACCGAGATGTACTGAGTGAAGAACACTCCGTCCTCTGTTCGATCTGCGAAGGGATTCTCATGATGTATTCCCTCAGGCTTACTGACCTGTTTCAGGATGTGTTGAGGACCACGAGCAGGAGTCATCGTGACTGCAATACGTGATGTTGATTCTTCGGAATCTCTACTCTCAATTGTGACTGTCCTCCACTGTCCTCTGAACTCGCCCTCAAACAACATCTTCGCAACTTGCTCAAGAAGCTCGTCGAAGGCGTTCTTCACAGACTCATAGTCCTGCGACACATCGAGTGTCACAACTCCTTTCCAGAGACTCTTCAGCTCCAACGGGTCACCGATGAGTGAGTTATACTCTGAGAGAAGTGCCCTCTCGTAAGCATCCAGTTGGTCGAGATGTTTCTTGGGAGGAACGGAGTTCAGCATCGAGGTCCACTCGAACTCCTCGAGCGGGGTCTTCCAAGAGTGAAGGACAGGAACGTAGACATCAGGTTTCTTGGTTCGAGGTTTCTTTCCATAGAGGTTGTAATTGAATCCTGTCTTTGACTTCACCTCAAGGTCCATGACGGGTGTCCAGATGTGCCGACCTCCACTTCTCTCCTTTGTACGCACAAAGAGAACAAGATCAATACTCCCGCCTCCGTTGTCACCAACCACTGGAACCTCAGCAAGATATTGCACTCCAGATGGAGTCTGAAGGAGATAGTCCCCAGCGAATATGGCTTCCTTCAGGGACCGGGGCTGTGAATAACCTGACAGCAAGACGCGGTGCCAGTCGTTACCCTCCTGCTGTGTCTTCTCTGTCACTTCCTGGATGAATTTTGAAACGTCAGTGTCAGTCACTACTCCACATTTGATGAGTCTAAGAATCTCCCCACATCTCTCTCTGATAGTACCAGATTCAGTGGACTCTAGAAGAGTCCTGACCCTCTTTTCTAAGAAATCGGTCCCAAGATCTGTTTCAAAAGAGTCGACATGCTTACTGATTCCTTCTCCAGAACCAATCTGTCCACTGAACCTAGTCCTTATCTCTAGCACAATCCTGCGGAGCTCCTTGTCTGCGTCTGGGTAGAAATCCTTTCGACCAACCTTTCCCCGTGTATAGACCCAATCGAGGAACGGGATCAGTCTGTGGATCAACAACCGGAGGTATCTCTGAGACTCGTTTCGAGGAACGCTATGTATGAAACACTGGCGACAGAGCTCCACAAGATGGGCACGAATCATGTCGCCAAAATCAAGGGCTGGGAGGGTCGGATGTCTGAGTAGGACTCTTGGACACCTCGAGTTACCCGGGTAGCCCGCCCTCAGATGAGTATCGACCCCCTTCTCAACAGGTACTCTATCAGCAACCTTCTTTGACAAAACTCTCTTGGTCCCATCGGGGTACTTTCGTACTTGATAATACTGAGGCTCAGGGAATGGGTATCGTGGAACCAGGATATCGCGCAGTGCTGCCCCTGCAATATTAAGGAGGTTATTGAGTGGACCGACAGTTCCTTCCCGCCAGCTATAGACACGTTTGAACTCCCTGTTTCCATAAGGCTGAGTGCTGTGCCAGAGCATCTGGAGGTACAGTCTTCTTAGGACAGGTTCCTTATCTTGGACACGGAAGGAGTCGAAAGACCCATCCAGCGTGACGGACTTTGACTTATTCTGGACCTCTGTCCAGTTGTTAGCGATTTGTTCGTAGAACTCGATAGTCCATTTGTTCTTTCTTTTCTGTGTCAGCCTGACCAAGGCTGACAATCCAGTATATATTGCATCAGCCAAGACGACATTCGATCTGAATTCCTGGCTATTCTGTTCCACACTAGCTCCCCAATATTGATCTATTCTCTTTTATATATAAAGAC
>MEHG01000139.1 GCA_001940705.1 Candidatus Thorarchaeota archaeon AB_25 | reverse complement strand
GTGAGTAGTACTGCACCCACTGTCATCATGGCCATGAACTTGATTCGATTGTCGATTTTCATGTGATCGTTTCCTCTTTTCATCTCTACCAGATTGTTATCATCTTTCTAATGTTTTCGGCTGGCTGTCCTCGTTCAACCCCAACTGCAATCGAGCGGATGTTACGGATTTCAAACGCCTTAAGACTGAAAAATCCAATGATTGTTCCCAAGTGAAAAGGATATGCTGTCAACAGCTGTTTCACTCTCTGAGCTAAATAGTCTTCAATTGCTAGCTCAACATCTGAGAGATCTTCGGTCTCTTCATAGAGCCTAGCAATTCTCCCGCCAAACTGACCAAAACGAGTAGAGTCCATCTTCGTGATCACATCGCGCCATGTGTTTGCTGACTTGAGAGAGTCAGTGAACCCACGAGCTTTGGAAAATCTGATCAACGACTGTTCTAGAGCACGTGATTCCCACTGAAGAGTGACTGCTCGAAGCGCAGTCAGAACATTCCGGAGAATAACTCGTGACTCCAAGATATCTAAAACCCGTCGTGCTTCTTCATTTGAGAACTCTTTGAGCGCTTCTAGCACCTTCTTGAGGTACCATTCCTCGATTGCTACTTCAAGAGGAGCTGGAGAATCGAATTCTTCATAGCTCGGAAGTTTGGTCAAGAGCGCCACTCTGAGGTCCCAATGAGGGAGGAGGTCTATCAGTGTACTAACTGAACCAGCATCCACTAGTGTTTCGAACAGAGTAGCCTGCTCAGGATCCTGTGCGACTGCAAAACGTAGAATCTCATCCCTATCAAGACCAACATGGATACCTCGAATAATCGATTTGACACTCTCTGCCATGAACATCTCTAGGTAAGTGTTCGTGAACTCACGAGCCTTCCCAGTGAGTGAACGTGATAGATTTGTGCTCACATTGGCAAAGTCACGGGATAGAATAAGTGCAAGTTCCTCAGGATTAGGTCTACTGGTTGATGAGTCTCTGCTGATGACCTGACCGTAATATGTCCCAGAGAGAATCTTGATGAAGTCCTCGTAGCTGCCACTTGAAAGAAGGCTCTCATAATTGCCAACTGTAAGGAATCGGGACTTCATTCCTCGAATCCTAGCATTGACAAAGCCATATTCATTTGCAGACTTTAAGGCCATCATGAATTTTCTACTCTTCACAATCTGATGAGGACTACCGACAGACAATGTATGCTCGATATAAGCTTGACGAACGGGCAACACCTTGTATATTATGAGTAGAAGAATTCAAATAACTAGCAATCCTCTTCGGATTTGTTGATCAACATGACGGCTCCTAGTGAGGATTATATCAATCTTGGAAGCCTCTTCAGAAGCTCAGCAACCATCACTTTCGTCATACAGATCGTCGCGGTCATTATGATGATAGGGTCGCTGTCAGCCTATGCTGTAGGTGACTTGTTCTTTGCGATAAATAATGAATTGAAGATCCTTGTCCTTCTGATAACCAGTATCATTGCACTGTTGATTTTTCTTGCAGCGATGAGCGTGTTCATCAGATTCTCAAGACGGATTGGAGATGCGGTCGTTGGACCGGGCATCGAAGAAGTGAAGATGGGCACTCCCAGAGTGAAGACTGTGGTTGCTGCATTCGGACTCCTTGTTGCATTGATGGGCATCACTGGAATCTATACATGGTACCTCATTGATCTGTATTATCTTGCGCCATGGGCAGCTTCATTGGGGTCAATATCAATCAGAATTTTTGGAATCGGCCTTGGGGCATTCTTCATTGCCCTGCTCGTACAGCTAATCATAGCAGGAGTCGGGAGGAGTGCAACAAAAGTCATCATTGAGGTCCTTGATGCTGATGATTCTGATTTCCTAGAGTGATTGACAAGTCACTCCTTAGTACGGTCATCCGAGGAAGTGGATTCTAGGTCAAAAGTCACATCCTCAAGAATCTCTTCCATGGGTGGCATGTACCCAGTTCTACGTTTAGTTACTACATCAAGCTTGTCAAAATACTTGATTGTAACAAAAACACTGTACACCCCGAATACAAATCCGAATAAAGCTCCGAGAATCGCACCTAATGTGGCACCAGATGCTCCTGCGATAGAACCACCCACTATCTGACCCACTAAGAGTAAGGCAATAACTGCACATGGTAGTTCAGAAGAAACCGCAAGCCATTTGCCCATATTGGCCATACCCTCATCTGGACTTGCTCTTTCGTTATTTGACTCACTCATGAGCCTACTCAAAAGTCATACGCAATATCTGTTTTGGTAGGCAAATTTGGATAAGTGCACCATGGTGAATATTTTTGTGAGTGTTCCGTACATCCAATAGTGAGGCGAAACGTTGGAAGTAAAGGTAACATATGGTGATGGGACAATAAAGCTCAATATACCAGATAAGAACCTTGCAGGGATTATCGAGCCTAAGCCAACAAAGACCACAGCTGATGTTCTAGCGGGTATTGAACACGTTCTTGACAATCCTCACGGTCCATCACTCTCAGAGATCTCGAGGAGTAAGAGTGTCTGTGTTTTGGTCGAAGATCACACTCGAGATGCTCCGCACTGGGCGATGGTGTCGGCAGTTGTTCCACATCTTGTAGATGCCAACAGGGTTCAGTTCATTATCACAACCGGTTCTCACGAGGTGCAGCATCCCGGTAATATTGAGATTGTTGATATGATTAAGCGCGTAGCTGATGATGCGAATCTCAACAATTATGTTGTTACTATTCATGACTGCCAGTCTCCAGATATGGTTGCCATGGCAAAGACGAGCAGAGGCACCCCAGTTATTGTCAACGCTGCTGCAGTTGGACATGATGTCTATGTGAGCCTGTCTGATATGAAGGCGCACTACTTTGCAGGTTATTCGAACGTTGTGAAAAACTTCCTACCAGGCGTCTGTGGCTTCAAGACCATTGAGGCAAATCACGCTCTTGCCCTCAATCCACGGTCTACATTTGGAATCCATCCATTTCATCCTGATGAAACTAGACGTGACAATCCATTGGCTGATGACATGAGAGAAGCTATGGAGATGATTGCTGGTGAAGCAAAGATATTCTCGGTCGCTATTGTGTCAAGCAATAGGAAACTGGTGTGGGCTGATGCAGGACTTCCTGAACCTGTGGCAGCTCGAGGAATGGAACTACTGGATGAAACATCAAGCTTCAAGGTGACACCTCAGACCAGAATTGTAGTATCACCAGGAGGTTATCCTCAAGACAAGAGTCTGTATCATGCTCAGAGAGCGATTGAGCTTACAAAAAATGCCGTCGTTGATGGCGGTCAGATTCTTTTCCTTGCAGAGTGTAGAGATGGTGTTGCTCCAGAGTCAGCAATCGAGAATTTCTACAACAAACTCACCGCTCCTATTGAAACGGTGATTACATCAATCAGTGGCAAATATCACCTGTACGAACACAAAGCCTACAAATTTGCAGAACTCCTAAAACGAATCTCAAGTGTTCGTTTGTATTCCAAGTTAGACAAAGATATCGTCGAAGCAGCTCATCTTGAGAGTGTGGAAGACTCTCAGTTGGTAATTGATGAATGGGTCAGTGAGAATCCAGACGTGAAGATACTTGTCCTTGACAAAGGAAACAAGATTGCAATCTATGTAGATTAATCATCATCAAGTCGCAAATCAGAAATTGCTGAATAGAGTGCCTTGAACTTCTTGTATCCCTTCTGATAGACCTCGAGACTCTCCTTCGTTGGAAGCAGTTGGTCGAGGGTTTTGACCATCTCTTCAGCAGCCTGAGATACAGACTTGAATACACCGATCCCCTTGCAAGCCAGGATTGCAGCACCAACAGCTGTAGCCTCTTCCATCTGAGTCCTGATTACCGGAATCCGAAGGATGTTGGCTTGTATCTGCATCCATGCCTCACTTCTTGCAGCACCACCTGTAACACGGATTTCCCTTGAAGGCAATCCAAGTTCTCGCATCACCTCAATATTGGTTCTGATCTCATAGGACACACCCTCCAGAATCGATCGTACAATATGAGCCCTGGTGTGCCCCAAAGCAAGTCCTGCAAATATGCCCCGTGAGTGAGGATTCCAGTAAGGAGCTCCAGACCCTGCAAAATGAGGAATATGAAGCACTCCCTCTGAACCTGCGGGAATCTTGCTAGCCTCTTCTGTTATGATTTCATAGGGATCTACACCTTTCTCATCAGCAATGATTCTCTCTTCACTACCGAGATTATCCCTGAACCATTTCAACGCAGAGCCAGTTGTGAACATGCTTGCTTCCACCACAAATGAGTTCGGGACAACATGACGACTACAAAGAACTCGAAGACCGGGATCCAAACGGACAGTTTTGGAATGAGCGAGAATGAATGTCCCAGTCCCTGTTGTGGACTTCATCCTTCCTTCTTTTACTACACCCACACCCAAGGCAGCGCATTGTTGGTCGCCACCCCCAGCAACAACTGGCGTTCCCTCCTTGAGTCCTGTTTCATCAGAGGCTTTCGATGTTAATTCACCAACCATGGTTCCAGATTCAACGGTCGTAGGGAGCTTCTCCTTAGGAATCCCAAGACCATCTAGAATTCTCTCAGACCAAACAGCTTGTCGTACATCGAAGAGCATTGTCCTGCTAGCGTTCGAGAAGTCTGTCACAAGCTCATCTGACAGCCGATAGATTAGATAGTCATGGACTAATAGAAACTTGTGAGTGTTTTTGAATACAGATTCTTCGTTCTGCTTGAACCACAGAATTTTGGGGGCAGAGAAGTAGGGATCGACAGTGAGTCCGGTGATAGAATAAACGGCATCTTGAGAGAGTTCCTTTTCTATCCAGTCACATTGCGGTAATGTTCTCCGGTCTTGCCAGACGATTGCATTATGTAATGGTGCTCCATCCTCCCCTATTGGAACGATTGTTTCACGCTGGTTGGTCACACTAATACCGATAATTCGTTCAGGATTCAAGCCGGTTTCTGAGAGGGCTCGTTTGATGGTCTCACAGGACTGGGTCCACCAGCTCTCAGCGTCCTGTTCCACCCATGAGGGACGGGGGTACGTACTCTCATACTCAGAATATGCCGCACCTAAGACGTTTCCAGCCTTGTCGAAGAACATGGAGCGGACACCAGTTGTTCCTGCATCAATTGCTAAAACTATCTCAGTCATCTGCACCACTAGTTCAGAAGGGGGTAAGTCCTCGATAAGAACACTTCGAGAGGAGTGTCAACGATAACTGAGTTCAG
Organism: Candidatus Thorarchaeota archaeon AB_25; assembly: GCA_001940705.1. GTDB lineage: Archaea > Asgardarchaeota > Thorarchaeia > Thorarchaeales > Thorarchaeaceae > SMTZ1-45. The sequence goes on along the minus strand of MEHG01000139.1, from coordinate 1,748 downwards.
AGTCAATGACCTCTCTGATATCACGTCGAGGTCCTATGCGCTCTTTCTTGAATTTGGAGTCTTTCTTGAGGCGTCGCTCAAGACGCATCGCATCTCCCCGAGTCTTGCATTCAGTCATGTAAACAACGTACTTTGGTTTATGCATCTTGAGATATGCTGCAGATCGAGAGGTGCCAGACAGGTGTTCTTGGAACCGTCTTGCAACATCATTGGTCATGCCAGTGTAGTATGTTTCATCTTCGGTCTCAATGATGTAGACAAAATGCATAGGCTGTCAAGAGTGTTATCATTCTCGGTGCGATATAGGCCTTTGTGATGCCTTGGAAAGGATTAACTGGACGCAGTTACACTGGCAGGATTGACCATGTCGAGAAATGCTATTGTCACTGGAGCTGCTGGTTTTATTGGAAGCCATCTTGTCGACCTATTACTGGAAAATGAATTCTCAGTCATTGGTATAGATAACATGAGGACCGGTAATATTCAGAACTTAGCAGGGCCTCTCAAAAATGGTAACTTCCAGTTACTCAAAGAGGATATCTGTAACCAGAAGTTTCCAGACATTGTCAAGGAGGATGTTGATGTCATATTCCATTTGGCGGCAATATCGTCGGTGAAAGTCTCAGTTGAAGACCCAATTCTTGTCAACGACACTAATGTTCGAGGCACAATCAACGTTTTGGAAATGGCAAGGAAACGAAATGCAAAGAAGATTGTACTGAGCTCCAGCGCGGCTGTCTACGGAAATCCAGATTCCCTTCCGGTACGAGAAGATACTCCACTTGATCCTCTGAGTCCGTATGCAGCTTCAAAAATCTCAGCTGAGATGTACTGTATCTCTTATGGAAAACTGTATGGAATAACTCCAGTCATCTTTCGCTACTTCAACGTGAATGGACCACGTCAAGAAGACTCCGAGTACAGCGGAGTGATTCCAATATTCATCAATCAGGGGCTTCAGAACAAAGACATCACGATAGAAGGAGATGGAAGTCAAACTAGGAGCTTCATCTATGTTGAAGATGTCGCAAAGGCCACCTATCTTGGTAGCCAGCTTGAGAGTGATTCAGGTCACATCTTAAACCTGTCTGGGTCTGACTCTATCAGTATTCTAGAACTTGCTCGAATGGTTAAAGAACTTGTTCCGGATTCAACGTCTACCATAGTTCATCGATCTGCTCGTGAGGGAGATGTGAAGGACAGCATTGGGAGTATGGAGAGAACCTCAGATGTTCTAGGATTCTCTCCCACTGTACCTTTCAAGACAGGACTTGACCGTACGGTCTCTTGGTACAGATTGCACCAAGACTAAGTGACTGTGAAGAGCAGACTGATTTGATCAACGACTCCGTCATCAGTACGCAATACTACCAACACAAGATACTGTGCCAATACTATACCTTCAGGTAAGTATGCCGTCACTAGAGGTGTAGTTCCATAAAGGTCACCAGCACCAACCATGCCAATGTCCATAGTGAAAGTCTGGTTCCCAGGATAGATGTCTGGTGTGATTCCAGATCCATGCCAGGATACTGAGAAGTTACTTGATGGTGCTACTACAATATCTAGATAGAGATGTTGTGTCGTGTTCTCATTATTCCGCAATAGAGCTATGAGACTTGAGAATTCTCCTGAGTCAATAGTGCGCGGATTAAAGCTGAGACTCTCAAACCCAACTTCGCCAGCCTCCACAATTGTCTGGTTAAGAAGTCCAAACATCTTGTAGTATGCCTCTACCACACTCGTAC
>MEHG01000138.1 GCA_001940705.1 Candidatus Thorarchaeota archaeon AB_25 | reverse complement strand
GACCCAATGGTGCAGGAAAGACCACAACTGTTCGAATGCTCTCAGGTCTTCTGAAACCAACTAGTGGACAGGCATCAGTCTGCGGAATGGACATTTTGACTCAACAGGACGAGGTCAAGGCACTCACCAGTCTGTTACCTGAAACTCCTGGACTCTATTCCAAGCTCTCTGCTGTAGAGTTCCTAGAGTTCATCGGAGCATTGAACGAGGTGGATGAACAAGGATTGTATCGGAGAATTGATTCACTTCTAACCATCCTCGGTCTAGAAGGGCGTCAAGACAACCTCTTGGAGTCATACTCTTCTGGAATGAAACAGAAGGTTTTGGTGGCAGCTACTCTTTTGCATAACCCCCAACTGGTTTTCCTTGACGAGCCCACATCTCGTCTTGATCCATCAGCTTCAATCCTTGTGAAAGATCTCATTCTTGCTCTTGCTAAAGAAACAGGAACGACCTTCTTTCTCTGCACACACCAGACAGCGTTGGCTGAAGATGTCTGTGACATAATAGGACTGCTCATTGATGGAAGATTAGTCGCAACTGGGAGTCCGCAAGAGATAGTCGAGTCTGCAGGAGGAAACGATCTCGAAGAAGCGTACCTCAATCTCGTTGGCGGTCGAATCGATTCCGAGAAACTACTCACCTGGAGGAGTTAGATATGGCAGGCAAATGGTATCATCTTGCAAAAGCTGATTTCAGAGTCCAGACCAGCCGTTTCGGTAGTAAAGCCAAGTCGATTCTTGGTTTGCTCTTCGGCATTGGTATTGTCTGGGCGTTCATCGCAGCGCCAATGCTCATGACATTCCTGTTTCATAACGTTCTAGGGGTCACTGATCAGATTCTCATCTTAGTTATGCCCGGACTCATGCGAGCAGGGCTCATGCTCATCTGGTTTGTCATCCTCTTGGTCCCTCTCTCAAACTCACTGAAAGAGATCAAGATTGGACAATGGGAGATTCTATTGAGCAACAACGTCAAGACTCGCGATATGTTAGTAGGGACGTTTCTGGGAAAATTGCCTGTCAACGGATTGCTTGTGTTGTTCATGGCGCCCATACTACTGGCCCCATTTGTTTCAGCACTTCAAGTATCACTGATTGGTCAGATTCTCATGTATTCCGAGATCTTGGTTGTGACATTGAGCACAATATGGCTTTCCAATCTAATCAGTGTTGCAATCCAGTCAAAGCTAGGAGAATCCCCTCGTGGTAAGGACCTTGCAAACGCACTTGCCATGCTCCTGGGGTTCATAGTAGTACTTCCTCTTATTGGAATACAGATAGCAGCAAACGTTGTGGCAGAGGTTCTTGGATGGAACATCTTCTTAGTGATGCCATTCACTTGGAGTGCGGATCTGCTCACAGGTAGTGCAATAATCTTCAATGGAGTTGGGTATACAGTTGAGATGAGCACAGTTCTCAGCTTGGATTTCGCGATAGTTCTGCTGTTTCAGAGTGTATTCGTTGCAGTTGTTCTCGCAATCGGTTTCTCAGCTGCAGATAGACTGTTTACACTCGGGGCAGAAGCCAGAACAGAATCTGTTGTATCGTCTGGTAAGAACAACATACTCCTGAGAGGACTTAGACGAGTAATTCCTGGTTCATTCGGAATCCTTCTCGTGACAGCAATGAAGGACTTTGGAAGAAAGGCGCAGAATATATCAAAAATCTCGATAATGCTTGTAATGGCTGTAGTTTTTCCTCTTCTCTTGAGTATACGAGGGGGATATTTGCCTAGTGAGGTTGATTTACAATCGATTCTTGTGATGATGGGATTGGCCTTTGCTATCCTTGGGGGTACGAGCTTTGGGGGTGTAGGTTTTCTCGAATCAGAGGACCAGCTCTGGATGATTAAGACTGCTCCTCGAGGAACTCGAAGATTCATACTGACTCGAGTTACTCAGGCATTCCTCTATATCATACCAATCGTACTAGTATCATCCACAATTGTTGCCATAGTGTTCAATCTTACACTCATTGAGGTGACCTTCATCGCACCAATCCTGCTTGCAGCCAGTTTTGGCTCAGCTCTCGTTGGGATTGGAGTTTCTGCGAGGAACCCAACCTATGAAGACACTAAATCTGCGGCCTTCAAGAGTAATTCATCAAGAACTATGGCCATCACAATCGTGAGTTTCACGTTCTATCAGATAGCAGATTTTCTCTTGGGAATCACGGGATTTGGAGCATTAGCTGAAATCATCGCGGGAAGTGATCTTCTCTACCTGACTTTCACCTTTGCCCCACTGCCGATTGTAGGTGTTTTGATGGTGTACTTGGGTTCTAGAAGTCTATCATTACGTGAATAGGAGGAAGATGAGATTCTTGAGCCCTAAAAAATTCGACAGACTGATTTATTGCCTGTCAAGTAATTTAGTGAAAATTGGTTAAATATCTAGAATCCAACGTATTTACTGTGATAAAGATGAGTTCAAAATCCGAAGAAGTGTTGAAGGCGTTGTCCAGTTCAACACGCAGAACGATAATGCGGCAGATCTCTGAGAAGGGTAGTGCAAGCTATACAGAGATTATGCAAGTGCTGGGTCTCGATCCATCCCTTGAGAGTGGCAGGTTCAACTATCATCTGAAGGAGCTCAGCGAGGCTGGGTTAATCGAGCGAATAAACGGTGAGTACAGGATTACAGACACTGGAAAGAGTGCATTGATACTTGTTGATCAAGTTACCAGGGAATCAAAGGGTGAGGCTAAGGTTGACCGATTTGGTGTCCTCTCCGCGGCTATGTCAATGAGTCCGAGAACAGAACTGACACTCTTTGCAAGTCAGATGGGTTTTATGTTTGGATCCATGGTTTCCATATTGACCTTCGCTTTATTAGCAATCAATAATGCTCTGACCCCCGGTCTTATACTTCCAATGCTGTTCTTACCTCTATTCATCGGTTTTCCAATAGCAATCATATCGATTGTGAAAATGATTGGAATACTCAGAAGACTCAAAGTCGGTTTCTCTGTGATATTGTTCCTGGGGAATAACTGGTTCCTCATCCGATCTCCTAACAGGAATACTTTCTTCCTTCTTACATTCACTATTGCTGGAACGGTCATTTGTAGTATACTAACCATTATCCTTCCGTTTGTGAGTGTGATTGTACTCTTTTCGATACAATGGTATGGTCTGACATTGAGTACTATTGGGTTCGCAATTCTGACTGTTGCACTCTTCATCCGTGCCAAGAGAAGGGCAGATCGAATGGAGGAAATCGCAGATGAGTAATGAAGAACGAGCTAAGCAAGTGGACGAGTTGCTAGAACTACTATCCAAACCTCTGACTAGATACATACTTTCAGTACTTGCAGGGGTAGATCCAGGAGCCTTTGTTGGTCCATATGAGGACCCTCAAAATACTACCCAAGATCGGGAAAATGCTAATTCATAAGCATGGAACCAATCCCGAATTAGCCAGACTGGAATGCAGTTACGATACTTATCGAGCTGCGTTCCAGCATTTTTTGAACCATTCAACGACAGTGTTCATAGTTATCTCATATGCACAAGGGTCTGAGAGGTTATGGTCTACGCCCTTCACGACAACTAGATCCTTTGGCTCTCATGCTAGGTCATAGAGATTTTTCAATTGCCATTACAAATGAATACTATCATATGTTAGTCACACAGCATCTTTCTTAGAGGTGTGGACATAGTGGGTAGAACAATCCCTCTAGATATGAATAGATTGCGAAGCCTTTGGGACGCACAAGAGGAAAGGAAGAAAGGAAATCTCAAAAAGGCTGAGAAGAAATTAAGAAAACTCCTCAAGAAATGGCCTAATGATATTATGGCCATGATTGAGCTGGGTGGAGTACTATTAGAAAGAGGTCATCTCGAAGAATCAGAGAAGATATTCAGATACGTAGTTAAGGATTCGGCGGGCTCTACTCGACCCGAAGCTTGGAGGGGTCTTGTTGAAACGCTTCAGAAACAGGGTCGAGATGATGAAACAAAGAAACCCCTGGAAATGGCAGAATATTGGGAGAAGTCTTGGAAAGAACATAAAGAAAAATTTGGGTGATTATGATAGCCACTGTTTAGTGAACCATTCAACCCCGGTGCTCATTGTAATCTCATATGCTCGAGGGTCTGAGAGGTTGTGGTCTGCACCCTCTACAATGACCAATTCCTTTGGCTCACCTGCCAGCTCATACAGTCGTTTGACACCTGCCAAGGGGACACCAACATCGTCAGTACCGTGGACTATCAACAACGGTCTGGGAGATATCTTCGATATCTCATTCATCGGATTGTGCACCTTGGCATCTTCGACCATTCTTCTCAGAATCTCCTTCTGGGTTTCCGGGTCATTGATACCCCGTATCTGAGTAGGATCAGTTTCAGCTATAGAGTCAACAGCGGGGCGAATCATTGGAGATTCCGCAAACCAGAGTGTGTCAAAAATCGGAGCTCTCAGACATAATGCAGTAGAACGTGTGTCCTCAGCAAGAGCACATATTGCAACTGCAGCCCCCCAGCTTGCTGCGTAAATCCCAGACCATGAGTCAACAGTCAGATCTGACTCTAGGAGGTGGGTGAGAGCTACCTTTGCATCCTTTATCTGACCAGCAAGAGTGAACAGACCATCGCTCTGTCTGAACCCACGGAAGTCAAAAGTGAGGACCACAAAACCTGCTTCAGCGAGTGCTAGCGCAAAACCGCCAACTTGATCAGGTCCACCTGGGAGTCCGTGGAACTTGCAGATACCTGGGAATGGACCATCACCGGGTGGAACGACAAAGTTGCCTCTGATTGTCTCTCCTTCTGATGTGAACTCAGTGGGAAGAATCTCCATATCCGCCATACTTTGTTGCTGCGTCTGTGGGATTATTTCAATATTCCTCAAGACTCTTGAATTGATTACTCTAAAGCTCAATATCCTCAATTATTACTAGGGGATTGATATAACGACCTCTACTTCTAGAACCTTTGAAATCGGTCGATTAATAGGCGAGTCCCTTTTACTAGGGTAGTGACCAAGATAATGGTGAGACGTAGAAAATGTCTGAGAATCCACTAATCACCCTCGAACAGATGGACGAGGCTTGGGCAGACATTAGAGGATATACATCCAATATGTGGCAGGTCGCCGCATTATGCCTCACTGTCGTGATTCTGAGTGTTAATGTCTTTGTCACTACATTGGGTGCAGAAGTCAGTCTATTGTCGTTTGCTTGGATACCAGTTCTGACATTCGCTTTTTGTTTTGTCGTCATTACTGTGTACACGATTCAGTGGTTTCGTTATGCAACAGTTCAACGGGTCATCTTTCTGGTAAAAGTGGAAGAAAAACTCAAGAAATCAGCACCCGACTCTTTGATCTCACTCAGAGAGTTGTTTGGTGTAGAGTGGGGACCTCTGAAACCGGTTCTATTATTCTTCTATGGTTTAGCAGTATCACTTTTGTCAATAGTAGAAGTCGCCTTGTTCTATCTTGGAATGACCTTTCACCTACTTTTTCTATTCATCGCGTTAGCTGGAATTGTCGCAGCAACCGTCGGTGTATTTCTTCCACTCATTAGACAATACAAACGAATCCTTGCGAAAGAAGACGACGCATGGACACTCTCCGATGTTACGAAATTTGACTGGGAAGGAGTTCATTTTCCTGTCTTGAAGGACATCTCTGTTCAAGTGATAGAGATGCTGCGGGGAACAATGAGAGGACAACGGATTAATTATATGAAACGAACACAGGATTATGTAGAGTCTGCACACGGAGCTCGACTCTCTGAGGGGACTATTCGCAAACTTTTCTTAGAAGACGGACCGATTCACAAAATGGGACTCGATCCAAGAGCCAACGAATGGAGAAAACAAAAGAACAAGGCAAAGGCATTTGAAGAGCTAGATAAGATTGCAGAGAAGATTTCGAAATTAGAAGCAATGCCAAAGTAGAGTTTTGTTTCCCCTTCATCAATACTGCTTTCTATAGAACCGCATCACAATTTCGACAAGTAGAACTAATTGCAGGATTGTGGGAGTTGCAGAATCTCAATGTAAATTATGCAGAATTGAAGCCGGTCCATGAGCGGTTGCAGGAGTTGAATCCAGATATAGAGATTCATATCTCAGAGGGCCTCGGGCATCAACAATCTCCCGATTAGGAAGAAAAGATGATGAAGTTCTTTGAGAGAATAGATAGGTTCTAGTTAGTGATTTCTAAAAACTATGAACTGGATTCCTTTGCCTTTTGATACGCCTTGTTGTACCAGTCTCTGAGATCTTTCTCAGATTGCAGTGGTTGGCTGATGACCTCCAGCGTATCTTTAGACATCTTTCCTTCTTTGATGAGTTGGGTTCCAGCGTTCTTTACTGCAGTAAGGATCTCGTCTGCCTTCTCCTTGTACTCATCCATGAGAAATGCATGCGGTCTCAGAACTGCCCCCGAGAACTCCACATTTGAATCCCTTGCCATATGCTCCACAAAATGGACCAATATTTCCATGTTTTCCTTCTCCCACCAACCCCCCGTTGACACCAGTACTATCTTGGATATCTTGACATCATCATGGAACTTTGCTCGCGTGCGGCCATCATGGAACTCCAGAACGGGCTCCACGAGTGGCATGAGCCTGTTCAACAGGTTCTGCACCTCTCCTGGAAATGGGAAATAGATAGGTATAGCAAGTACGAGGATGTCAGCTTCTCGTAACTTTGGATAGAGTTTCTCCATATCGTCATTCTGGATGCATTTCCCTACCTTATCGTACCAGCATTGGAAATCACCAAGACAAGGTCTAATCTTGAAACGCTTTGCAAAGATAGTCTCAACCGTTGCATTGGCTTCTTTCATGCCCTCAATGAAGACAGACAGAATTTTTTGCGTGTGTCCTTTCTCCATTCGTGCACTGCCATTGATTGCAAGTACTCTTGTCATCTAACATCACCTTTCATGAATACGTCTGATGGAAATAAGTGAGGGTGGCTAAAAACCATTTGAATTTCTCTAGAGCTCCAAATC
>MEHG01000137.1 GCA_001940705.1 Candidatus Thorarchaeota archaeon AB_25 | reverse complement strand
CCAGAAGATCAACGGAATCACTTCAACAGTGGTCCATTTCACATAGATGCCTATTGCTGCCCAGACCACGACAAGACTGTAGGCGAAGTCCCTTCGCTTAACAATCATGATTATCGCGAGTAGTAGAGCCACAACAAGGACAAGAGTCGTCCAAAGATACTGAGTATCCAATGGAAATGTTATGAATTCGTTGAGTACTGATGCAGTATTGGCAATTGTAGCAACTGAGATCCAGCCTAGATAGACGCTGACAGGAAGGTGTACGGCCAGCTTTTCACTGAGTGGTACTTCAGACACACCTATCTCTAGTTTGACGTAGATGTATAGAAGGGTAACCAAGACACCTAGTATCAATGGTTCGGTCAATAGCAACAGTAATGGTGTATCAACGGCAAAGTGGAACGCAATCAACCAAGTGGCGTTGAAGATGCCATTAAACAGGTAAATGAAACCAATCTTTCCAAGGTATTCAGCATTTACTTGACTTGTTCGCACTTGATAGACTATGAAGACAATGAGAAGTGTGTAGATTACACTCCAGATTGAAAAGACATAACCAGCAGGAGTAAAGTAACTGAAGAATCTATCAGCTGCCTCACCCGTATTCACTCCACCAAAACTTAGTATGTTCGATAGAGCGTTCATCACGATTGTGAAAATAATCGCGAAGACGTTTATGATTTGGAATTTCTTGTAATTATTTGTCATTAAAACTCCCAAGAATGGTTAACTATAATTATCTTAAAAGTGTTGACGTTTGTTTCATTTCTTCATCATTGTGAGATTTGTAAGCGGAAGAAAGACCATGATCAGTGATCGCATCGATACCTGTATCTATTACGCAGCAGAGAAACAGAAGCATTAGAATTCTGAACTCGACGTGGTGGTGGCAAGTCTGTCACCACTCCTCAACCTGATTTTGTTTTCTCAAAGTCTTTCCGTATGGCTGTCAGATGTCCCGTGTGATAGTTCAGATGGGTAAATGCATTTGTCAATACTTCTCTACAAGACATACCTACAAAGAATGAAGGGGCGGTCCCTTCCTCAATGACTCTTTCAAAATCGTCGGGTTTTGCCTTTTTCACCCAGTCAAGCAGGTTCGTTTCAGTGGCATCATAATACTCCTGAATCTCTGAAAGTGGTGTCCCGACCCACTCTCCAGCAGTTCCTGGTTGGTATAACTTGAAGATCTCAGGATTCATCGGGGGTCCTTGTTCAATTAGCATGTTCACTGAGAAATCATAGATTGCTGCTTGGTGAGCGAGAACCCAACCAAATGATGACATTCCAGTCTGTGGACGATAGGAGAGATCGTCACATCCAGCCTTTGAGAGGAGTTTGATTTCCATATCTCGCCACACGCGAACACTCTTTGTGGCAAGTAGGATGTCTAGATTATCGCTCATTTTATCACTCCACTATCCTGTGTTGGTTGCTATCTATAATCTCATAGTCTTTTTAGAATTGGCATTAAAGAAAAAGGGTGGGAGCGGAAGACCGCTCCCGGTATCAATTACGTCACTTCCTCTCAGAGTTTATTCTCACACATACCACGGAGAGTGCGACTACACCAAAGACACCAACAACGGCTGAAGACCATATTAGACCCGAAATAAAGGCACTTGCAGACGAGGGTGCAGTCGTTGGAAACACTGAGAAAATAGGGTCGTGAGTGATTGAGTAGCCATCCCATTGTGCATAGCAGGAGCTGTAGTAGTACGTGTCTCCCCACCAGCAGCATTCGGCATAGGCTAGATCGGTGGTGGATTCCGCGAGCATAGGCACGGCGTAGAAGTAGTAGGGCATGATGGCAGGTACCACATCGTAGGTTTGTCCATCCCAACCCCAGACATATGTCCCACCGAAGTCGACGGTTGATCGAGTTCGTGTTTCGTCGGAGAATCTGAGAGAACCGCCGGGAACATCAGAAGTTTCCAGAGAATCAGTTTGGAGGAGTGCCCAGTCGTCATCTTGAGCAACACCTTCAGGTGGAGTTTCTGTTGGGACAGGATCTTCACCAGGATACGTTACAGGGTCGGTAGGTTCGACAGGAACCTCTGGAATTACATAGCTAGTGAAAGAGCTCCAGTAGTTGATTGTGAGCCCTAGCCCCTCCAGTTCTGTTGAAACCTCTCCAGTGACTGGGTCATTGAAGTCACTAATATACTGGTCAATCTTGACAACCGCGGCGTCATTGGTGGTTTCGAATCTAAAGGTGAGCTCGAAACTATCCACCACAACAGGAATTGTTTTCTGTTCTATGATGTAATCATCAAAATATCCGACACCACCGAACCATATGTCATAAGGTGGGTACTTCATAAGAGCGCCTTGGATATCAACGATCTCTGCACTCCACTCAATCTGTTTGTCTGAGTTGATGTGAGGTGTGGAGATTGCTCCCATTTCGGCATTCACTGTGTGGAACCCGTAGACAAACTCCGAAGCGGTTTCATTCACCTCATAGGATGTCCAATCGGTTACTCCATCCTCATCGAAGTCATGTTCCACCTCCATGTACTTAATGTCCATCCTGCCATTGCCATTAGTATCATTGAATGTACTGAAGCCTGAGAAGTAGTGGTTCATCCAGTGTTCTGTGTTATCAGCTCTGAACATCTCATTGACATCATATCCAAAACCACAGTAGTCCCAATCGTAGTCATACTCATAGGTCTCATTCATCCAGGAAACCCACTCGTACTCGGGTTTCAGGTTTGGAATCACTGTATTGGGATCAACTGGTACGCCATAGTCATCCTCCCAGATATACTCAGCATAGTAGTAGCTGCTTGAGTTATACTCAGAATAATAGAAGGAGGAGTAGATGAACACCTCATCCCCAGTTAGTGCATCTTCTTGAGGCCACCAGTATATTCCCCAGAGATCATCTTCTATAGCAGGTTGTCGTGACATCCAAGCCATGTATGACGCATCAGGGTCCAGAAGAATCACAACAAGTAGATTGGAGAAGGACCAGTCTGATGTCCAGTTGGAGAGACTAATCTCGGTGATGGTGTAGCTATTCTCAAAGATGTCTTCTACATAATACTCGCCATAGTAGTAGTCATCGGTCACATTGGAGAAATATACAGGTTCCACCCCTCCATAATAGTCACTTCCAGTTTCATTCCACCATTCCCACGCAACATATACACCAGGTTGCATCTCGGTGAATGGACTAACGATCTGTGCAGAACTAAATGTCCCGTCCAGAGCTATTGCGGCATTTGTCCCCACTCCCAATACTATAATACTTGAGAGCAGCACAAGAGATGTAATTTGTTTCAACATTGATTTCATCGTGCTTTTTCATCTCGAGTTTGTTTTCCATGTCAGAAATGGAGTATACATAGTATAATAGCAGTTTTCTGTGAACGGTTCAATTATGTGTAGAAAAGAGGATTATGAGAGCCGTTTTGTTCATTTAGGGGGCCATGGTGGTTTATGACCGTTCGAAAAGGCGCAATAGACTATCTGGAAACATCACGTTCGAGGGTCACAATCTTTGTGCGACCGCTCTCTGTTCGACTGATCAATGACTTTCGTTCCAGTGTAGAAAGTGTCACACTCAGCGTAGACTTACTCAGACCAGTGGCTCTCCGTAACTCATCCTGAGCCATTTGTCCACCGTTTTCCTCTAAACGATTGATGATACGTCGTTCGGTGTTGGTGAGTGTGACAACTAAGACCTTCTCAGGCGGGGTTTCCGTTGCATCTGAGGTGACCATCATGCCTTCCAAGTGTGATACTCTTCTCTGAAGACGGATGACAACAAGTACAGCCACATTTAGAACTAGGACAAGTGAGATAACAAGAGCAATCGTGGTTGCGAGAAAAACAATCTCTCTTGCAACTGGCATTGCTGACACCCAAGTCCAGAGGGCTGCAGAGAGTATAACTACAGAGATTATGACAAGGATGATGTCAGTCCTCTTGCTCCACTCTCCAGCGCGGGGCATCACAACACCTGTAGTTGTTGAATGTTTCAGGGCTTATGAATGCGTCTGAAGTTCCTTGTTGGTACAAACAGTCGTCTATCACAAAAGGTAAATTGACTCCTTGAGCAGTCAACATGGTAACTATGTCGTCAAGACCTGAAACTGGGCAATTATCTAGGAAAGAGTTGGAGGAACTCAGGAGACTAATGGCTGTACGACAAGCCCTAGATGAGTGGAAACGAAAGGGTTTTGACGTTGACATACCAATCTGTCCAATCTGCAAGAGTCCACGTCTTGTTGATCTGACATCAGCTCATGACCTTGGAATTTTTCCAGGTTCGTTTCAACCAGCGTTTTATTGCATCGACTGTGGTTGGTATGGTCGTATCGCACCGGTCATGTCAAACCGTCCAGAGAAGGATGCGGTGCTAGAAGACCTCCAGGGAGCATTTGCCCCCCTGATGAATCCAAAAGAGGACCCACTTCAAAGTGGGATAGACGAAGCCATCGACGAGGAATTCTGATTCATTCACGGGGAATGCGATGTAATTCGTACATCAAAGGATTAAATCCATCAGGACATGCATGTGTGGCAACGCATTGATCATCTAGCCACGGAAATCTCGCGTTATACATCATAGCGTAGATTTTTGGCATCATAGAGTACATAGCACTGATACAGATTTTTCCCTTGACTTCGTCACCGGTGAAGAGAACTTCATCTCCGACCTTGTGACCAGCTGCACAATTTCCTTCTTGTTTTACAACGCGACATAGAATCTGCCAAGGCTTATTGCGTATACAACTATCATCTGTCATGATTTTAGATGTTGTAAGAGGTCTTTGTTAATTTGCCGGAAATCAGTTCTCTATTTCATCATCCACTTCAGAATTTCACTCATCATCATCTAATTTGGTATGAGTTCTGTTATCAGAAACGTCTAGAAGTGTATCCTCATGAGAATCAAATGCTTCACGACACGCAGGACATTCACTAGCAGACACCAAACTCCGCCTCACGGCCATTGGTCCTACTATTTCTAGAACCATTGTTGAAAGAGCAACAACTCCGAGGATAAGCAAACCCATTGTCTGAGCATCGCCGCCCAACGCAACAAAGGTTTCTTCAATAATGAAAGATAATCCCAAAGCAACTCCAGCTTGACATAGAAGGCACCGGCCCAGATATTTTTGAATTGCAGGAACTTCGTTTACAATTCTCCCTCCAATTGAAGTGCCGAAGTACTTCCCAAACGTTCTACCACCAAGATACAGAGCTGCGGTAATGATAATCAGAAAAAGGGTTTCGCAGGTCGTTAGAAGTTGTGCCATTCTACCCCCAACCATGACAAAGAAGATCATCACAATGGGAGCCATTACACGTTCAAGTAGTTCGGGAACTTGCTCTTTATCATGACTAATTCGTGATCGTACTAAATAACCAAAGACCATAGCTGCGAAGATGTCACTGATTTGAATCAACAATCCTTGAGATTCGAAAAACCCGTTTAGAAATTCTATCACCCCAATCAATAGAATAACCATTCCAATCTCAAGCTCGAGTAGTATTCCTCTATCCTTCTCGATATTGACAGGATAGAGAAAGATCAAACCAAACGCGATTCCTAGAATCACAGAAAAGAAAATACCTATCACGGGTTCAAATATAACAGATGTGAAAGCCATCGAATCAGGGACATAGACCCACAAAGCAAAGGCAATGGCTGAGTTTGTAAGTATAACTGCAACAATATCATCAGCAGCGAGGACAAACATAAGTGAGGAGGTCACAGGTCCTCCACAGGCACACTCCCAGACTACATCAGCTGTTGCAGCAGGAGCGGTTGCGCTGGCTACAGCTCCAAAGAGGATTGCTGTTGGAAACGCTTGAGGAAACCCAACTGATGAAAGAATCATGAAAGTCAGAAATGCAACCAAAGCAAAGGCTGCTGTAGCTTCTATAAGAACTATAATAATGAGTTTTCGTATTCTTCCTCTTGTGAGATTGGGATTGCTCAATTCATGACCAACATTGTAACCTATCAGTCCTAAAGCTAGAGCGACAAAGAATTGTAAGTCATGGATAGTCTGTTCTGTCAAGATGGCTGTTAGACCTAGAACAACACCAGCAAGCATGAATCCAAGCGTCTGAGGGATACCTAGCTTCTTGAGTATGAAGGCACCAATGTAAGCTAGCACAAGGGCAGCGCCTACAGTCAATAGGAAGAAGTCCAAAGGCTGAAGCTCCAGTGTTTTTCTAGAAACGGGTGTCTGTGAAAGATTTGAAAACATTTGAAGGTATTGCTAATTTCACCATCGCTTAGATTTTGGGCATTATTGAATACATAGTACTGATGCAGATTTTACCCTCGACTTCATCACTAGTGAAGAGAACTTCATTTCCGACCTTGTGACCAGATGCACAGTTTGCTTCTTGTTTTATAACTCGACAAAGAATCTACCAAGGCTCATCACGAATACAATTGCCATCTGTCATGCATCAATGTGCTTCAAGAGCATCTTGTTAATTTGTTGGAGATGTCTAATACTACGCCTCAATCTCATCATCGGCATCATTGAAATTGTTATCATTATTGCTTGGATTGGGGTTTTCATTGTTGGCAATATCTAGTAGTTTCATTTCATGGGGTTCGAATACAGTGTGGTCCTCAGGCAACTCACCAGCTGCCCTCAGATTCTGCTTCACGGCCATTGGTCCTACCATTTCTAGAACCATTGTTGAAAGAGCAACAACTCCGAGGATAAGCACACCCATTGTCTGAGCATCGCCGCCCAATGCAACAAAGGTTTCTTCAATGATGAAAGATAATCCCAAAGCAACTCCAGCTTGACATAAGAGACACCCGCCGAGACATTTCTGAATTGCTGGGACCTCATTGACAATACGCCCTCCAATTGCAGCGCCGAAGTACTTCCCAAACGTTCTACCACCAAGATACAGAGCTGCAGTCATGGCAATCAGAAGGAGGGTTTCAGAGGTCGTTAGAAGCTGTGCCATTCTTCCCCCTACCATGACAAAGAAGATCATCACAATGGGAGCCATTACACGTTCAAGTAGTTCAGGAACTTGCTCTTTGTCATGACTAATTCGTGATCGTACTA
>MEHG01000136.1 GCA_001940705.1 Candidatus Thorarchaeota archaeon AB_25 | reverse complement strand
CAGCTGCAACATATTGGGAATACGAATTTGAAATTTCCAACCTCCTCGAATGTTACCACCCAGGTCCAACACAATTCTACTGAGATTGTTAGTAGTAGGTCCTGAAACACTTAGACGATAGATAGAGTGTTCCAATGCCTTCTCTCTGAGGAATTGTAGTACTCTTCTGACACCAGCAAATGATCTGATTCTGCTCTCAATTACCTGAAGGGCTTTGCCAGAACCGTGCATTCCAACTCCAGTATCTAAAATTAGGACGAAACGAAGATACCCTTGAACTCCTTCTTCGTTCTCCAACACAACTGTTTGAAAATCCTTATCATACTCTCGCTTGACTTTTTCTTGGATAGTCCAAAGTTCTTGATTTCTTGCCACATGAACCTGAACCTGTCTATTGTGTTCTTCATAGAGTTTCATCAGATTATCAATATCACCGCTTGTTGCCTCGCGGATATTTAGTTTCATAAAGGGTGGAGATGTCTTCTCATCGATTTGCGGTATCTGGTCCACAGTGAGCCAAAGGGTTCGTGACATTGGAAGGATGAAATCATACCCAAACTGACGATAGTAGTAAGGAATACCTTGAATGGTAGAGAGGTCATATTCACCTTCTTGAAGCAGTTTGTCGAAATGTGTGTAGAGTGACTTGAACAACCCCTTTCGACGTTGTTCTTTCAGAGTCCCGACCCATCCTAACTCTAAGTTCTTGAGCGGGACATCCTCATAACACCAAACACCTGGAATAGCATTCAGAGCACATACTATTTCATTCTTGGCTGTATCACGGATACAGAAGTTCAGATCTCTGCCAAACCCTGGGAGTTTATTGATCTGACGGCGAAGTTCATCGGGGTCATCGTCTGGATGAACAATAGTATGGAACTTCAGAAGTTCTTCGACTTCCTCATCAGTTTCAATAGTACCGAACTCATATCCATCAGGCAGTTTCACTTGCTATGTCACCTTTCGTATACCACTCGCATACCTTAGTCAGAGGACAAGATCCACATCTTGGATTCTGTCTTAGGCAAACAGTGGCTACGAGGTCAATAATCCCCCAATATAGTTTGGCTTCGTGTGGGTTTCCAAACTGGGTCATAAATTCCCAAGCTTGTACATCTGTGGGTCCCGCAAAATGAATCCCAAAAACTCGCGAGATGAAATGGATCACATTTCCATCTACTAATGGCACAGGTTCACCAAAAGCAAAATTCCTTACTGCAGATGCAATATAGTCACCCACACCTAGGAGAGATTGAAGACTCTCATCAGATCTTGGAACTATTCCATTGTAGTCCTTCACTAAGATTGACGCGGTCTCCTTGAGTTGCTTTGCTCTTAGGTCTTGTAATCCTAAAGAAGACAGGGCTTTAACGATAGTGGATTCTCGTGCACGTTTCAGTCGATTAGGAGAATCAAATCGATGTATGAAGTCTGTAAAGACTCTTGATACGGCAGAAGCTGTTGTCCGACGCAGGAGAATCTCTGCGATCAAAATATGGTATGGGTCTGTGGTGTTTCTCCAAGGAAATCTTCGACCACTTTGTTCATACCAATTGATTACTCTCTTTCGAACAGAAGTGTTCTTACGAGCATCACTACACATTCAAATTCCTCACTCTTTTTTGAGGAGGTCTGCAATAATTTTCGGAATCACAAGAGGGGAGTCGACCACAGTGACTCGTTCCATCTCTCTAAGGAGCCTCACATTCTCTAAATCAATTCTGCGTGGTTTTATTGAGAACTCTTCGCCCTTGGGCCCAACTGTTTTTACCTCTTCATCAACCTGATCCACAGGATACAGAAACACGGGGGTACTGCCTTTCAGAGTTTGGGCAATAGCATTGGTAATGAGTGTGTCAGCTATACCATGTGCAATTTTAGCAGTGGAGTTCGCAGTCAAAGGAGCCACAATAATAGCATCATATTTGCCAACCTGAAGAGGTCCTGCAATAAACGGTACGTTTGAATTGGATTCTTTCTTGACCTTTGAAAATGTGGCATTCAGCTCATCCCAAAGACCATACAGTCTAAGCATTTGTTCCCCAGCTCTCGAAACAATGACTGTAAGGCGGATATGGGGATCATCCTCCATTTGTTCCATTGTCTTGATTATCTCATGTACCAGATCACCAGAACCTGTGATCCCCCAGACTATTCGTGCCAATGTAATCAACATGCACTGGTCACACTTCCAGAAATAGATATCCCCTAACAAAAGCTGGATATTTGAGAGGCGTTGCATTAGAATAGAGTGATTGAGATGAGTGAGTCGTATGAAGTGAGCATTGGTGTTACTACACACATGGGTGTAAAAGCTACTGGGTGGATTGCACAGAACTCAGACTCTCTTGGTGCTAGGAGTATCTGGATTGGTGAAGACATTGCACTCGGACAAGAAACCTTTGTGTTGACAGCCGCAACTCTACTTCAGTCAAAGAAAGTACGGGTTGGAACAGGCATCATACCTGTCACTGTTCACAATATTTCTACGCTCGCCCGTGCGGGTGTCACTCTTGATGAGATTGGAGCTGGACGGTTTGCATTCGGTCTTGGGATTGGAGGTATCCAGGATCTGGAGAAGTATGGAATTCATGTCAATAAACCAGTCACAGAACTCAGACAATCAGTTAGAATCCTCAGACGATTGTGGGCTGGTGAAACGCTTGATTCCAGTGGTGAGAGGTTCGCATTGCATGATTTTAGTCTGGGAAAGCCAAACCCCATCAATATTCCAATATTCTTAGGGGTCAGGGGTCCCAAGATGCTGAAACTGGCTGGTAAGATTGCTGATGGAGTGATCTTGTCTGGACCATTTGATTATCTACAGCATGCAATCAAGTTGGTTGATGAAGCCGCTGAACAAGCTGGAAGAAGCAAGGATGATGTTGAGAAAGTGGTTTGGGTACCGACAATTCCAACCTTCAAGGGTATACAGGAAAAAGTAGCTCGAAGAGTTGTTGCATTAGTGATAGCTGATACACCTGATGCAGTATTGGATTTGCTTGCTGTAGATAGGGAGAAGGTAGATCAGATTCGTGAGACTGTGGCGGCATCCAGCCCAAATGAGGGCGCAGAATATGTTGATGATGAGCTATTGGATATCTTCTCAATGAGTGGTACAAAAGAGCATATGGTTGATAGATTTGAAAAAGTCGCTAGTATCGGTGCTACCGAAGTTGTAATTGGACCACCATTCTCGGGAGATTGGAGAGAAGCTTTAGTTGAGATATTTGCAGAGGTTGATTCTAGGAGGGGTGTTCCATGAGATGGGGAGTCGCTCTTAATGTTAGAGATGATATGTCAGAAACTCTGCGAAAATCTGAGATCGCAGACAAAGGTGGACTCGATCAGGTTTGGGTAACTGATTTTCCAGCTTTGCGATATGCACCAGCTGTTGCCGCAGCAATTGCTGAGAGAACCAAATCATGCAGAATTGGAGTTGGGCTTGTAAGTCCAATTCTATACTCCTCGACACACATTGCGCAATTCATGTCAACACTGGTTGATAGTTATGGAAAACGGTTTGACCTTCTCCTTGGTCCGGGAGACAAGCTTGCACTTGATAGTATTGGAGTGTCTTACTCTTCAAAGCTAATGGTTGACAAGACAGTACATGCGCTTAAGGAGATTAAGAAGGAACTATCAGAAGGAGGTCATAATTGTTCTGTACTCCTCGGGGCACAGGGACCGATTATGATCAATGCATCGTTGAATGCAGATGGTGTTCTACTCAACTATTCAGATCTCGAAATGGTAGAATGGGCATTAAGTCAAATCAAGACTGAAATTCCAAAAGACTTCCATCTTGGTATTTTTCCACCAACATTTGTGGGGGACTGCGAAAATATCGAAAGTAACCAAGGAATTTCCTTATCAGCTGCAATGGTCGCAATTGGTCTTAATAGTAAGGTCAGTGAATCATTTGGTCTGCGCGACCAGATAGAAGCGGCAAGAAGGTTGATGAAGATTCGAGGACGAATCGATGTAGAGGTTGTCAAATCACTTAGGAAAGATATTCTGCAGAGGTTTGCTTTTTGTGGAACCAGTGAGCAGCTCGCTGACTATATGAAGGCACTAGAAAAACTTGGCATTTCAAGAATTGTTTTTGGACCACCTCAAGGAATCAGAAAGAATGGTGTTAAAATTCTCGTGAATGCAAAATCTGGAGTATGATATAGATCAAGGAGGAAGGTATTGACGCAGGTCGACTTCTTCAGGTGTTACATTCCAGACTCCATATTCATACTCCCAATTTCTGGTTAGATCCATGGTGGACCTCGAACCACGTAGACTAATCGTCATGATTGGTTGAACACTGTCAACTCCGCTCATCTGTGGAAGGGCACGAAAAACTTGGTAGTATTCAACCTGTTGATTTGCGGGTACACTAGTCCAGACAATAATTCCTCGTGCTGAGAGATAGTACATAGTCCACGGGAAGGTGACAATCGTTGAGAGAATCCGATCCCTCCATGCATCGTTGCATACAATTTCAAAGCAGAAATTCGATGATAGTCCAAGACCAGATACTGCAACATAGGGAAGAATGAGAGATCGATTGGTGAGTTTATGAGTAACTTGCGAAACCCTGCGTGCATCAACGTCCCAACCATTAGTGGCTAGATTCGTACTGATTTTGCTTGGTTGTGCTCTAACATTTATCTGAAGTTGATTTCCAACTGCCAATTCTATTTCACCAAATTCAGGTTGAACGCCCTTGCACATCAGCAATACTGGCAGTTTGTCAATATCATGTTCCGCTTCTTTGAATGGAGACTCAACTGCACTAGCCAAATCCCAATGACCATTTTGAAAAAGTGGAAGATTTGATCTTGCACCAGATCCTGTTTGATAATGTAAACTTGAATAGTCAAAGTATGTTTTTGAAATGGCTCTGATTGATTCATGAAACCTCGGTAGATTTCGTTCCCTATTGGGAATCATGAAACTTGCATATCCAAGATCAGTCATTGTGGTCTTGAGGAGACTTTTCGTGAATTTGTATTCAGAAAGACCTTGCTCCACCTCAGCCCAATTAACATCCTCTCTAAGTGTAAAGAAGAGCATGACAGATTGGATGTTGAATGCAGTATAGTCAAGTATCGCACTATATCTCACAAAATGACGTTCACGAAGACGCTCCAAGGATCTTGCAACTGTTCTAGGTGCCATCTGCAAGATCTCTGATGTTTTTACAAGAGAGATTAATGGATTGATTGTTAATACCTTGAGAACATTCAAGTCAGTTTTTGAAATTGGAGCCTCTTCTATCAAAAACGCAAATGTATATGCAGACCTAACAGAGTCCCTTGTTAACAGGTTGAACTTACTGAGTGTCTTCAGGTTCTCTAAGACCTTATTCTTGAAAGACTCATTAATTGGGACAAGTGTTGGGTTTGTAGGGTATGCAACATACTCAGGATTTGCTTTCAAATATTCAACAGCGCTCAAAGCTTCTTCCATTGTAATGGAGCCTGAACAAATTCCTAGATAGATTCGCATTGCATCTAGATAGAATTGAACTGAAGGTTCAGTTACTTCAGGGAATAAATCATCGTATGGTGTTTCAATTTTAACTGGTCTAATCTTGTTTTTAGGAGTATCGTGAGATGAATTATCCAGTCCCATACGTGTATTATCCAATTCCTTTCAACGCCGAGAATCATGATCTCCAGAGGGCATGCGTGATATTATCGTTGATACCATACTCTCAAGTCGTGTTTCAATGTCATTACGGTCTGCTATAAATGTGCATATCTCTGAGGTGTTACCTGCAAGATTTGTAAGAATTTGTGTCATGGTCAACCAATCAATTGTTCTTGGTGCCTCAAGATCAAGAATCGTTAGTAATGAACCAGATATGACGCGTGCTTTTGGAAAGGTACTCGCTTGAGCATGTAGTACTCTTGAGAGTGGGGAGTTTGCGGATTCGGTTTTTATACAAACTAGAAGTTTCTGGGGAAGTCCTATATCTTTTAGATCCATATATGGAAGGGTCACTGTTTTTCTCACTTTGGCAATCTTCCTTCTTAGTGTTCTCCCAGCCCTAGATACGATGTTTAGATTTGCATAGTTTTGGGCTAGTTCAGTAGCAGATACATAGTAATTGGATTCTATTGCTGCGGCTGTAACCAGATTCTCGGCTGATAGAGTAGCTACCTTACTTTGAGCTACTGTACCTACTGAAGGTAAAACATCAACGTAACCTTTTGCCGCATCAATGGTTGCCAAAAGTCTGAAATCATTACTGAATGACCAGGAGCTACCGTTGAACAAAGCCAGATTCAAATGTTGAGAGATACTCAAAGCGTCGGCCATCTCAATTTTAAGATTATAGGGTCGTTTCCTAAATCGTTCAACCTGTTTGCAAAACCATGAATATCTATCATCAAGTGGAACAATTGCTTCAAAATACACCATCTCTCCTAAGGTTGATGACATCATTGATTTAGTGAGTCTTGTCACAAGAGAATTGGATTTTAGCCATCGTGAAAATTTCGTCAATATATCAGATATTCCTGAAGCCTGTGCCCACCCAAAAAGGAGTTGAAGGCCAAATTGACCGTAATCTATGTTGCCGCGAATGGCTAAGTCATAATCACGTTCTAGCTTTGTCCACAGTTGGTTTACAGCAGATCGTGTCACACCTAGTTCTTGAGCAAGTGTGGATTGCCTCATAGATGGGGTGATTGCTAGCTTGTTTAACAATCGTAATTCACTACGACCTAGATGCTTTGATATTGTCAAGAGAATACCCACGTAATATGGCCAAGTGTTTAGTTATGAATGTGGTGTAAGTCAGATTTGTACTGACCTTGATTTCAAATGGACAGATTTTTCACCGAATTTTGCTAAACATGCTCAGAATAATGCTAAGAGGCTTACTAGAAGTGGGTCTTGGTCCGACGCGGCCTTATTATACCAGTCTCCCCTTGTCTTCCTTGGATTCACACTGCAGACTGAGCTCAGAAGATAGGTAATTCTGACTATGTCAGAAGCATCTAACTTCCTAGTTAGTCTAAGGTAGGCGGCAAACTATGAACAAGAGAAACATAGACCGCATGGACCATAGAAGATCAAGTGAATCCGCCATATCAACTACCA